>RFHH01000151.1 GCA_003696075.1 Acidobacteriota bacterium | reverse complement strand
GTGGGTGGACTGGGAGCAGGACGCCGGTGGTTTGGGGTGGAGCGAGCTGCAAGCGGACGGCCGTTGGTCGCCGGCGAGGTACGAGCCGGTGGCGGACGCGTCGGACGAGGAGTCCGGGCGGCTGAGAATTGCGCGCCGGGTGCTGCACTGACCCGATGCGGCGCCCCGGCGCCTGCTGCAGCTCCGGTTGCCGGGGAGGTCGTTCCCCCCGGTCTTGCACGGTCCGGCGCGTGGGTGCCGGATAGGTCGCGGCCCAAAGGCCGGGCACCTTTCGCTGAAGGCGTGTCGGATGCCTTGATCGTGAACGCTCGGTGGCGGTGCTCGCCGCCCTCGGCCGATTTCGCAAACTGGCGGCTCATCCTCGAGCTGTTCCTCCCGGGGCCGCAGGGGATTCCGCTCCGCAACCGACGAAGGCGCTTTTCGAGCCGGCGCTTTCCACCGGGCCTGTCCGCCCGAGCCTCCGCCCCCTGCAGGCGCGAGACCTCACCGCTTATCGATACTTGAAGTGCTTCCCCATGGTGCGTTTTTACAGCACAAGTCGCTGAGCCCTCGGAGGTTGGCGTACCGATCCGCCCGCTTTGCGGAAAATCGGCGCAAAGTTCCGGTCTTTCATCGAGCTGACCGGCGTAGCGCGCCTTCGAGGGCGCGCCTCTTTTCGAGTCGGCGGATCGTGCCCGCTGCCGCCTGATGGGAGGCCCCCTCTTGCGAGGCGCACCTTCGATCGTGCGCTTTCGCATCCAGGCGGCGGAGCGCTCGGAGGTTGCGATCCCGGACGGCTCCTTGCCCGCGAGATCTAGCGAGAGCGTCTTTCTCCGTTCGAGCAGCGCGGCGTTTCGCACCATTGGGGGCACCCTTCGTTTCACTGAGGCATCCTCGGGCCACCGAGTCGCAGAAAAGGGGGCGCCCCGGCGGTGCTCGCCACCATCCGACTCGATGTCGGATCCCAACTTCGTCCCGACTTCGCGCGAAGCGGTGGATGCGAGGCCGCAACCGCCGAGCGCGCCTCGAGCTGGGCGAAGAGCCGCACCTTCGCGGGCTCTCTCACCCGGAAGAAGGGGAAATCGCGCGGGAGAGAGACCGGCCGGATTGCGGACGCAGGTTCGCCCCGCCGCCGCTGAGGACACAGGTCGCGGCGAGGCCGAGCGTGCCGTCCGCGCGAAGCCGCCCCGCCGCCGGTGCAGCGGCGGTCGCGACCCTCGCCGCCGCCCCACTGCAAAGCCCGTCCCGGAACGGTTACCGGCCACTTCGCGGAGTCTATGGAGCGAGCGCCTTCCTCGAGCTTTCCTCAGCCGGGCCCGATGCCGGCGGCGGTCCGGTCTGCCGGTTCGTGCCGCACGAGAGGGATCGGATCGGAACGGCGCTCTTGCCCCGGCCGGTGGGGTGGGCGGAGCCCCGGGATGCGAGGCCAACCGGCTTCGCGTATACGAGTGCCGATGCCGCGCCACCACCCGTGGGCTTGCAAGGCCTTCCTCCCCGGCGCCGATCGCGACCGCCGCGGGCCCGCCGCCCGTGGCGGATTCCCGATCCGGGCGATGGCCTTCGTCTTGGCTCTCGCCGCATCGTCCGGAGCGGTGTGGGCGTGGGAAGGCCGGCTCATCGGTCCGGACGGTGCTCCGCTCGTCGGCGCGCGTGTGACACCGGTCGGGGGAAGCGCCGGCGTGCTCACCGACGGCGAAGGTCGGTTCCGGTTGCCGGGAGAGGCTCCGAGCGCTTCCGCCCTGCTCGTGGAGCGCGCCGACGGATCGCTGGCTGTCGTGGAGATTCCGCCCGGCCATCGCGGCCCCGTCGAGATCCGGGTGCCGTCTTTCGGGGGGCTCAACATCCGCGTCACCGCCACAGCCGCCGGACAACTGCTGGCGCCGCCCGGCTCTCCGACGCGCTCGTTCGACCGGGACGATCCGGCCTTGCAGCGAGCGCGCTCTTTGCAGCAGGCGGTCTCCGCTTTGCCCGGAGCCGCCCGCGCCCACGAGGATCCCGACCGGGTTCCGGTGTTGCGAGGGATGGGGCAAGGCCGGACGCTGCTCCTCCTCGACGGCGCACCCCTCGGGAGCGAGCGCCGTGCCGGCGTGTCCGGAGGAATCTTCGACAGCGGGACCTGGGGAGGCCTGGACGTGGTGCGCGGGCCGACCGGTGTGGCCTACGGCTCGGCGGCGATGGCGGGAGCGCTCCTGATCAAGAGCCCCTGGGCGGAACCGGCCGGATCGCCCGCCGTCGAGTTCGATCTTTCCGCCGCGGCGGGCGGGAATCCGGGGGCGGCAGCCTCGCTCCGGTGGCGGGCGCAGGGTTGGGCGGTGGCCGCCGCGTGGCGCGCTGCGCCCGACCCGGAGGCACCCGGCGGGACGCCGCTCGAGGGCGAGTTCCGGCGCCGGTCCTTTTTCGCCGGCAAGAGCCTCCTCGTCGCCGGCGGACTGCTCCGAGTGGGAATTCGGGCGGACCGTCTGGCCGACGCCGACCGGCTCCAGGCGCCCGATCCGGCGCGCCTCACCCGCTTGCCGTCCGAGGGGCAGGAGCGAGTGGTGGCGCGGTTCGAGCGGGGTGGGTCGCGGCCGGCGTCCTTGCTGTTTTGGGGCGCGCGCGGCCGGCGCACGATCGAGCAGCGGCGCGATCTGACCGTGCGGGCGGAGACCTCCGAGCAGGATTACGGCTTCCGTTTCACCAGAAGCGGATCGTCCGCCGGAGGATGGTGGCTCGTCGGAGCGGAAACGCGTTGGCGCCGGGGGATCCGGACCCGGATCACGGTCGCCGGGCGACCGGACCTCGATGGGGTGCCCCTGGACGACGGCGAGCAGCGATCGGCGGCATTCTTCGCGCAGGGCACGCGGCTCCTCCCGCGAAGTTGGTTTCTCGCCGCCGGGCTCCGAATCGAGCCGATCCGTTCGAGGGCTGTTTCCCTCGACCGCGTTCTCGGCAGAACGACGACCGCCACGGCGGGTGTGATCGCGCTCGGCCACCCCCTCGCCGGAGGTGAGGCGAGCGTCCAGATCGCTCGCGGATTCCGCGAGCCGCTCCTGTCGGAGCGTTACTACCGAGGGATCACCGGTCGCGGCATCGTCGAGCCGAACCCCGATCTGGAGCGGGAGCTCAGCCGGCAGATCGATCTCGTCTGGCGGCGAAGCGGGCCGCGCCACCATGTCGAAGTGGCGGCGTTCGAGGCACGCATCAGGGATGTCATCGTGCGCCGCCTGGTCGCGTCAGGGGAACTGGACCGCTACCGCTTCGAAAATGCCGGCCGCGGTCTCGTGCGCGGTTTGGAGCTGGATGCCGCCCTCCGGCTCGGACCGCGGGCGGGGGCCCTCCGTCTGACGGCGCATCGCATCCTCGGCCGCGACGGGGAGAGAGCCGCCTTGGACGACATTCCCGCCGCCGGGGGGACACTCGCGTGGGAAAGGGAGAGCCGGAGGGCGGGGTGGCGCGCCGAGCTCGTGGTGCGCGGCCGGAAATCCGACCCCGGTCCGGGGGAACAGGTGACGCCGGGATGGGCGCGGATCGACGTCGGAGCATTCCTCCGGCTCCGCCGCGGCCTGTCGCTGTCCGCCGGGATCACGAACCTCCTCGACAGGACGATTCCCTCCTCCCCGCGCCGGCATGCTCCGGCGGCCCCGGGCAGGACGGTCACGGTCGGCCTGCGGTGGAGCGGGCCGGCCGCCCCGGCGGGGCCCCGTGCCACCGGCACCCGCCCCCCGTATCCTCGGCCGCGGGGGCACGCCGGGATGCCGCTGGATGGAGAGGGATGACGGGACCTCCGAGGAACCTGAGAGCGCGGCTTCACGCCCCGGACCCGCTCATCGCGGTCGAGCTGCGGCCGCCGCGGCGGGATCTTGCCGCCCTGTCGGCGCTGGAGGCCTGGATCGACGTCTATCAGTCGGTCCGGCGCCTGGCCGGTCTCGATACCGTCGTTTTCCTCACCGACAGCGCGGTGGGGACGGACGAGGAGGAGAATCTCGCCCATCTCGAGCGCAACCTCGGCCGCGAGGCTCAGCGGGACCGGGTGGTGCCGTTCCTCACCCTCAAGCATTCGCTCGAATACTGCCGGCGATTTGCCGCGAGAGCCCACCACGCCCGCTTCCCCGGGCTCGTGGTTCTCGGAGGGGACAAGCACGACGGGGTGCCGCGCTGCCTGCCGCACGCCTGGCAGCTCCGGGAGCGGTTGCGGCGGGAGTTCCCCGGACTGCTTCTGGGGGGGTGGGCGAATCCGTACCGGGACGCCGCCGAGCAGGTGGGCTACCTCGCCGACCATGCGGAATCGCTCGACTTCGTCCTCACGCAGATCGTGTCCCACCACGACATCGGCCCGCTGCGAGCGTTCCTCGACGAGGCCGCCCGCCGCGGCCTGGACGTTCCGGTGCTCGTGGGGGTTTTTTTCTACAGAAGCGCGAGGGCGGCGACGCTCGACCGCCTGGCACGCTTCATCCCGGTGCCGAAGGATGCATTGGCGAAAGAGTTCGCGGCGGGCGCCCGCGCCGAGGAGATCGCCGCACGCACCCTCCGCGCGGCGCTCGAGGCGGGGGCGACGCGGTTCTACGTGAGCAATCTGCCGGTGGCACGGGCCCCGGGTTGCCTGTCCCGGATCGCCGCCGCCGCGGGGCTTCCAGCGCCCGCGCCGCTTGCGCCGCCGGGCCGGGCATCCTATGAACGGCGCCGGAGGTGAGTATGGCGGGCATGGTGGCGGACGTCTCGGCGGCGACGTTCGAGCGAGAGGTGCTCGAGCGGTCCCGCAACGTTCCGGTGGTGGTCGATTTCTGGGCGCCGTGGTGCCAGCCCTGCCGCGTTCTCGGTCCGATCCTCGAGGAGGCGGTGGGCGCGATGGGCGGGCGAGTGGCCCTCGCCAAGGTGAACGTCGACGAGAATCCGGAACTCGCCGAGGCGTTCGGCGTGTCCGGGATTCCCGCCGTCAAGGCCATCCGCGACGGCCGGGTCGTCGCCGAGTTCGTCGGGGCTCTCCCTCGGGATCAAGTCGAGATGTTCCTGCGCCGCCTCGTTCCGGACGCCGCGGAACAGCGGTTGGCGGAGGCGCACCGGCTGGCGGAAGCCGGACGCCTGGAGGAGGCGATCGCGACCCTCGAGGACGCCATCGCGCAGGGAGGCGAACAGGCGAGCGCCGGGGTCCGGCTCGCGCTGGCGCGCCTGCTGGTGATGGCGGGACGCACCGATCGGGCCGCGGAGGTGCTCGGTTCGGTCGAGCCGGGAACGCCGGAGCACGACCAGGCGGAGGGCCTCAGGCTCCTGCTCGCGATGCTCGAAGCCGGCAAGGCGGCCGGCGGAACGGAGCCGGCGCGGCAGCGCGTGGCCGCGGACCCGGCGTCCTCGGAGGCAAGGTTCGCCCTCGCTGGAGCGCTGTGGGCGGCCGGGCGGCGGCGGGAGGCGATGGCCGAGCTGCTGGAGATCGTCCGCCGCGATCGGGGCTTTCGCGATGATGGCGCACGCCGCGCGCTGCTCGCTGCGTTCGAGATTCTCGGCCGTGACGATCCCGATGTCGCGGAAATCCAGGGACGGCTCGCAGGAGTGCTCTTCTCATGAACGCCGGCGGGTCGAGAGAACGGGCGGCCGCCCTCGCTCGGGCGCTCGGCGTGGGGCGCGCGGCTCGGCACGTCTTCGTCTGCTCCGGGCCGCGCTGCGCGAGCGCCGAGGATGCGGCCCGGGTCTGGCGCCGCTTGAAACAGCGGTTGAAGCAAGAAGGTCTGACGCCTCCGCCGCTCGGAAAGGGGGATCCCGGCGCCTCTTCCGCCCCGAACGGCCCCGTGGTTCTGCGTTCCAAAGTCGACTGTCTGAGGATCTGCGAGCAGGGACCCCTCTTGCTCGTGTATCCGGAGGGCGTCTGGTACCGGGGAGTCACGGAGGAGATCGTCGATCGAATCGTCGACGAGCACCTCAAACAAGGACGCCCGGTCGAAGAGCACGTGTTCGCCGTCGCCCCGCTCGGGATTGCGGGACCCGAACGGGAGGGCGGCCGGTAGCTCCAGCCCCTCGGTGAGAGATGCGCCCCTCGGGAGGGGACCCTCGAACGCGCGCCACGCCGGCCGAGGGCTGCGAAGGCCAGCAATTCGGCCCGATCTCGGGCATCGATCCATTCGAGGCCGGAACTTCCAGTCCCCCAGCGATTTCGACGGGGAACGCACCGTCCGGAATGCACTTCCCACGCCGCGGGAAGCTTCTCGGTCGGCCGGCCCCGCGGGTCCCGCCGTATGCCTTCCGGCCGCTTGCCGGCACGCCGACCAGACCGGTAGACGGCCGCCGTCCGAAGAGATCCACGTGAGACCCCGGCCGCTCGCCCCCACCCGGCGGCAGCGGCGTGGCCACGCGACCGCCGCGCGTCGCGCGCCAAACCCCCTTCCGGTCGTCCCGCCGCCCGACTTCCGGAACCCGCCGATTTCGCAGCCCTGTTGGGGTGCACCCTCGACGGCGCGAACCGGGGCGCGACTCGTTGAAAGACAGGCAGTCCCGGCGCTTCGCGGCAGAGGGGCGCTTGCCGCCGGACTCCCCCGGCAGCTCCAGGCACGCGGCTCGGGCCGGACTCGCGGCAAGCGGGCGAACCGAGATTGGATCGTTCGATGCTGCAACGAACCCCGTGGTACGCACCTACGGGAATGCGCCGATTCCCCGCGAGATGCCTCCCCAGTGGTGCGGAATTCCGCCGAACCCACTGAGCGCTCGGCAGTGGCTGCCAACCGCGGTCCGTAGCTGTCGGCGTCGGGGGCCGGTCTCTGTCGAGCACGAACGCGGGGCGACGGCGTGGAGGGGCGAACGCGACCGCGAAGCCGTCACCGCCGGGCATCTCAGAGCGTCGGGTGACCGGCTCGGGGCGGAGCTCCCGGGGTCGGGGGCCGACTGGCCCTCCGCAGGACGCACCTCACGCCTTGCCGAGCGACGAGATCGGGCGCTCGAGGCCGCGTGGGCCGGGCCCGGCGCCGGTGGCCTACCCGAAGCGGGAAAGTGCGGCCGATGACGGCAAAGCGCGATCGGATCGGTGCCCCCTTGTTCGCGACCCTGGACGGCGCGGGTGCACTGCGCCCCGTGTCTAACTCCTTTGGTTGACGATGTTTCGGCGTAAATAGAGCGCAGGCGGTTCACTTTCCGAACGCCATCGGTTTCAATTGAAGGAGGCAACCGCAGTAACCGGGGGGACGATGCGACGCTAGCCGGCCAGCCGGGCCTTCGCTCGAGCACCTACGAGAGCTGCCAACGCGCCTCGCCGTCCCTTTCGCAAGACCAGGAGGAGGTTCGAGATGCGGGGACCGAGGACCTTCCTTCCCTTCCTTTTGTCCGGATTGACCGTTCTCGCCGCTGTCGGTCAGGTGCGGGGGCAGCAGCCGTCGGCGGACTGGCTGTCCGAGGTGCAGCGGCGCATCGCGGAGAAGGAATACCACGTCACCTGGCAAACGCAGAGCTAGCTCCCCGACGTGTCCGCTGCGTGGCACGCCCCCAATCGCGCGCACGGCTTCCGGACCTACTTCACCGAGGTCGGACCGCGCGTGATCTCCCGTACGGAAACCGAGCCGACCTGGCAGTGGGGGCTGGCGCTCGTGGGTTACGGCCGCGGGGGTCGCGTGCGGGCCGTTCCCGAAGCCGCGCTGAAGCCCGCGGAAAACCGGATCGACTACGAGCGGGGGCTCGTCCGTGAGTGGTACGACAACTCGCCCCGGGGTCTCGAACAAGGCTTCGTCGTCTTCGGTCCTCCGGAAGCGCTCGAAGCCGAGCCGCTCGAGGGAGCGCCGCCGCGGGGGCCGCGGGCCTCGCGGGTGGAGCCGTCCCAGGCGGCCCGGCTGGCGCACCTGGACCTGAGGCTTCTGGGCACGCTCGAGCCGATCTTTGCCGAGGACGGCCAGGCCGTGGACTTCCGCACGGGCCGCGGCGTCAACCTCGTGCACTACGCCCACCTGCGCGTCACGGATGCGGGAGGAAGGGAACTTCCCGCGTGGATCGAAGGCTTCACGCAGGGCGGTGTCGGAGGCGTACGGCTCGTCTTCGACGACACGGAGGCCGCCTACCCCGTGACGGTGGATCCGCTGGCGACGAGCCCGGCGTGGACGGCGGAAGGTAACCTGGCGGACGCCTACTTCGGTTTCTCCGTGGCGACGGCGGGGGATGTCAACGGCGACGGCTACAGCGACGTGATCGTTGGAGCCTACGGCTACGACGGCATCTTGGAGACGGACGAGGGAGCCGCCTACGTCTACCACGGATCCGCCTCCGGGCTTCACACGGGGGCGGCGTGGTCGGACGTAGGCTATCAGGCATACGCTTACTTCGGGATCACGGTCTCGACGGCCGGTGATGTCAACGGCGACGGCTACGCGGATGTCATCGTTGGCGCGTACCAGTACGACAACGGTCAGGTCAACGAAGGACGGGCTTTCGTCTACCACGGCTCCGCCACGGGCCTCGAGAGATCGCCGGCGTGGACGGCAGAGGGCGATCAGTCGTCCGCCTACTTCGGGAGGTCGGCCTCGACGGCCGGAGACGTGAACGGCGACGGCTACGCCGATGTCATCGTTGGCGCGTACCAGTACGACAACGGCGAGGCGAACGAAGGGCGGGCTTTCGTCTACCACGGCTCAGCCTCCGGCCTCGAGACGTCGCCGGCGTGGACGGCAGAGAGCGATCAGGCGTCCGCTTTCTTCGGGATGTCGGTCTCGACGGCCGGTGATGTCAACGGCGACGGCTACAGCGACGTGATCGTCGGTGCGTACTCCTACGACAACGGGGAAACGGACGAAGGTCGCGCTTACGTGTTCCACGGCTCGCCGTCAGGTCTCGAGACGACCCCTGCGTGGACCGCGGAAAGCAACCAGGCGTTCGCCGAGTTCGGGTACTCGGTCTCGACGGCCGGAGACGTGAACGGCGACGGCTACAGCGACGTGATCGTCGGTGCGTTCCACTACGACAATGGGGAAACGGACGAAGGTCGCGCTTTCGTCTACCACGGCTCCGCCTCGGGCCTCGAGACGACGCCGGCGTGGACAGCCGAGAGCGATCAAACGTCCGCTTACTTCGGGGGCTCGGTTTCCACAGCCGGGGACGTGAACGGCGATGGCTACGCGGATGTCATCGTTGGCGCGTACCAGTACGACAACGGCGAGGCGAACGAAGGACGGGCTTTCGTCTACCACGGCTCCGCCTCGGGCCTCGAGACGACGCCGGCGTGGACGGCAGAGAGTGATCAGGCGTCCGCCTCCTTCGGGAAGTCGGTCTCGACGGCGGGAGACGTGAACGGCGACGGCTACAGCGACGTGATCGTCGGTGCGTACCTCTACGACAACGGCGAGGCGAACGAAGGCCGGGCTTTCGTTTACCATGGCTCCGCCTCAGGTCTTGAACCTAATTGGTCTTGGAGGGCGGAGGCCGGGCAGGACGTTGCCAGGTTTGGCTGCTCCGCCTCGACGGCCGGTGATGTCAATGGCGACGGCTACGCCGATGTCATCGTGGGCGCGGAGGAGTACGACAACGGTCAAGCTGCGGAGGGCGCCGCCTTCGTCTACCACGGTTCCGCCTCCGGCCTCGAGACGTCGGCGGCCTGGACCGCCGAGAGCGACCAGGCGTATGCCTACTTTGGCCACTCGGTCTCGACGGCCGGTGATGTCAACGGCGACGGCTACGCCGATGTCATCGTGGGTGCATACTATTACGACAACGGCGAGGAGGACGAAGGCCGGGCTTTCGTTTACCACGGCTCACCGGCAGGTCTCGAGACGGGCCCTGCCTGGACGGCCGAAAGCGACCTGGCGTTTGCTAGGTTCGGAAGCTCGGTCTCGACGGCCGGCGATGTCAACGGCGACGGATACGCCGATGTCATCGTGGGCGCGTACCATTACCACAACGGTGAGGCGACCGAGGGGCGTGCCTTCGTGTACCATGGCTCCGCCTCCGGCCTCGGGATGTCGCCGGCGTGGACGGCCGAGAGCAATCAGGCGGGTGCCCTGTTCGGGTACTCGGTCTCGACTGCTGGAGACGTCAACGGCGACGGCTACAGCGACGTGATCGTCGGTGCGTACCTCTACGACAACGGCCAATCGTCGGAAGGTCGCGCTTACGTCTACCACGGCTCGCCGGCAGGTCTCGAGACGACCCCTGCCTGGACCGCGGAAAGCGATCAGACGGACGCCGAGTTCGGGCACTCGGTCTCGACCGCCGGAGACGTCAACGGCGACGGCTACGCGGATGTCATCGTCGGGGCGCCTTACTACGATTCTGGCGAGACGGACGAAGGTCGAGCCTACGTCTACCACGGTTCCGCGACGGGTCTCGAAACGACCCCCGCCTGGACCGCCGAAAGCAACGTGGCAGACGCCAGATTCGGTTGGTCGGTCTCGACAGCCGGAGACGTGAACGGCGACGGCTATGCCGACGTGATCGTCGCCCCTTATAGCAGCGGGCAGGACCTCCATGTCTTCCACGGCTCTGCTTCGGGGCTGGGCACAAGCCCTGCCTGGACAGCCGCGACCATCGGCGGCAGTCCTTTCGTCTCGACAGCCGGTGATGTCAACGGCGACGGTTACGCGGAGGTCGTCGTCGGAGAAAAATGGGCCCCCAACGGCGGGCGCGCGTATGTCTACTACGGCAACGGCGGACCCGGCCTGAGCCTCAAGCCGGAGCAGCGCCGGGCCGACGACGCGGGCCAGATCGCGCGCCTCGGCCACACGCGCACCCCGGACGGCTTCCGCCTGGCGGCCATCGGCCGCTCCCCGTTCGGGCGCGCGAAGGTGAAGCTCGAGTGCGAGGCGAAGCCGGCGCGGCATTTCCTCGACGGCTCGAACACGCAGGCGAGCGCGAGCTGGTTCGACACCGGAACCTCGGGCGTTTCTCTCAATGAGCTGGTCGCCGACCCCGAGCCCGGCCGCTACCACTGGCGGGTTCGCCTGCTCTACGATCCGGTCACTTCCCCCTTCGCCCAGGCCAGTCGCTGGTTCACGATCCCCTGGGGCGGCCAGGAGGAGACGGACCTCGCCCAGTCGAGCACCATCGGCGGCGTCGTCTGGCTCGACGCCGACGGCGACGGCATCCGCCAATCCGACGAAGCCATGCTCGGGTCGATCACCGTGCAGTTGCTCGATGAAGGCGGCACGGTGATCGACCAGGCGCTCACGAACGCCGCGGGCGAGTACGTCTTCGTCGTGGATCCCAATGCGAGCCATCGCGTCCGGTTCGTGCTCCCGACGGGGTATCAATTCACCCTCAAGGACCAAGGTGTGGACGACACCCTCGACAGCGACGCCGATCCCGTCACCGGCGAGACGGATCTCATCGGCCCGCCCTACCAGGCCTCCGACAGCAGCGCCTGGAGCGCCGGCATGCGCCAAGAGGGGCCCTGCCTGGCGCCGGACGAGGAGGTCTACATCTACAGCCAGACCATTGACGCCAACGGCAACAACGTCCTCCACTTCCAGGATCCGAACCAGCCCGATCAGGTCACCGGCTACAACGTCTATCGGTCCTCCGACGCCTCGTTGCCGCCGGATCAGTGGCCGCTGATCGCCTCGAACGTCACCGACATGGACGAGGCCGAGCCCAACATCCAGTGGGTGGACAGCACCGGTGACACCTCTCCCACCGGGATCTGGTACTACGAGATCGCCGCCTACAACGCGATCTGCGACGCGGAGGGACCCCGATAGGCCGCGTAGAAGAGCGAACGACCGGCGTGACGGCTGCGCGCGCCGCGTGCGGTGAGCGCTTGGCGAGGTTCGAAGGGCGAGGGCGGCTTCGTGGCCCTTGTCGTGGCCGGAGGGGATCCCTGCGGCGCCCCCGGTCCGGCGCGGGGACAGCACGCCGCCGCGGCTGGAGCGTCGTGCCGGGGTGAAGCGGCGGATCGCGGAGCCGGTAGCCCCCCTCCATCTGGCCCGCGGAGGCTCATCGTCCCGGGATAGCCGCCGCGTGGCGGGCCCCCGACCGGGCTCGCGGCTTCCGGTCCAGCTTCACACCGAGGCGGACCGCGAAGACTCCGCCTTGGCTGGCCGTCGCTGGCCCCGAGCACCTGGAGCGAGCCGACCGGGCGGGGGAGGCCGGAATCTGGGAGGTGCTTCCTCGATGGTGCGAAACGACGCGCAACTCGGTGTACGACGGACACTTCGGCCCGACCCCCCGTCATCGATCCGCTCGAGACCGGAACCTCCCTTCGTCCAGCGAGTTCGGTGGCCCGACGCACCATTGGGGATGCCCCTCGCGGAACTTGCGGGCCGCGGCCGCGGCGGCCTCGTGCGCGCTCTCCACGAAGCCTGTCTGTCGTCGCGGAAAAGCCCCATCTTCGACCAGCGAAGTTCCCACCGACGACGGTCGCGAGAACTCGCCATCGGGACCTCGAACCAGGTTTCGTCCTCTTCCGGCGTCGGGAGTCGCCCCGGGGCCGAGACGTTTCACCGACTGCCGACGCGCCCGCTGGTCCCGCCGCCCCACCGCGGCACCCGCTCCGCCCGGATCCGCCGCTGCCCGGTGCTCATCCGACCCGGCCGCCGCAGCGGGGCCGCGTCATTGTCCACCGCGTTCGTCAGGCGACAGCCCCGGCTGCGCGCAGGGCCCGACCGCCGCAGCGGCGCCACGCCTTCCTCCACCACCGCCTCCGCCCCCGGCCAGATCGGCGTGCTGATCTCCACCGGCTCGTACTGGCTGCCGGCGAAGCTCCGCAGGCCGTCCAGCTCGAACCGCCCCGCCCGGTCCCAGGGAAGCCGGTCGACAAACTCCTTCAGGATCAGCAGGCACTGGCCGGCGAGGTAGATCCGCCGGCGGCGGACGCCGCCGGGGGAGACGCCGAGGGAGCGGGCCGCCTGGCGCTCGGCCTGGCCCTCGCAGAGGGGATCGAACAGGGCGACGGCGAGACCGGCGATGCGGCAGCGGTAGTCGGGGCCGAAGACGGAGGAGCTGAAGCTGCGGCGGCACCAGGGGCAGGTGAAGCGCCAGACGACGGTGCGGCGGGAGGGGACGGGTCGTCCGCCGCGGCGTTGGGGTTTCCAGCCGCGGGAGCGGGCGTCTTGGCGGTGCGCGCGGCAGGGGGAGTAGGGGCAGAAGGGGGGTTCGAAGCGGCGGGCGGCCTCGAAGGCGCGGCGGCTGCCGCGAAAGCGGGAGCGGCGGGGATGTCGCCTTCGGGTCATGCCG
>RFHH01000150.1 GCA_003696075.1 Acidobacteriota bacterium | reverse complement strand
GTCGGTGCGGCCGGAGCGGGGCAGGGTCCACCACCGCCGCCGGGCGGCAGCCCGCACTGGGAGCCGTAGGTGGGGTCGTTCTCGGCGAGTTCGGGAGGGATCGGCGCTGTGGTGGCGCAGAGGGTGGGTGCGTCAGCACGCGCGGGGGGCGAGCCGGAGAGCAGCGAGCCCATGGCGGCTAACAGAGAGAGAGAGAGAGAGTTAGACGGGACAGACGGACAGAGGGAGTCATGCTGCGGTCCTCCGCACCCGGTGCGGGCTCCGCACCCCAACGGCGCACCGGGCGCCTTGGAGGGGGTTCCGGAGAGGGACCGAGGAGAGTGGCGCGCCGCGGTTGCGGCGGCGGCGTCGCCATGCCGGAGCGCGGTTCGGAGAGTCAGAACGGACGACGCGCAGGGACTGGAGCACGTCCCTACCCCCTCGCCTGTTACGCGCTGGAAACGATACGCCGATGGCCGGTGCCGGGCAAGATGAAAGAAGCTCGCCGGGCAGGTGCGCAGGGATCGAGCGGGTTCGGAGGTCGCGGAGCAGGCCACCGATCCAGGGTAGCCGGGGAGCTTGCTCGTAACCTGGGAGCTTGCTCTCCGGTTCCGTCGACACGTATCCGTTAGAAGCGGTTCTAGGCAGACGCGTAACGAGGAACCAGGGAGCAAGCTCCCCGGCGACGCCTCAAGGAGGCCAGCAGGCACTTCGCGGAAACGCACGAGTTCCGCGGCGACGTCAAACCGGAGGCGGGGATGTGCGCAGTCGTGGTGGGTGGCGCGGTATACTGCGCGACCCGCCCGGGTCCCGGGTTTCGGAGCATCGAAGGTGACGGCCCGCTGGTTGATGCTGCTGTCGGTCGCCGTGCTCGCCGCCGGCTACGTCGTCTACGGGCGGTTCATCAGCCGTCTGGTCGGCGTCGATCCGTCCCGTCCGACCCCCGCGCACGTGCGCTACGACGGGGTCGACTACGTGCCGGCGCGCCACTGGCTGGTTCTGTTCGGGCACCACTTCTCGTCGATCTGCGCCGCCGGCCCGATCGTGGGGCCGGCGCTCGCCGTGGCCTATTGGGGCTACGGCGTCTCGCTCGTCTGGATCCTGGCCGGCGCGGTCGTCATGGGAGCGGTGGTCGATTTCTCCTCGCTCGTCGTCGCCGTGCGGCACGGCGGCGTGTCGATCTCGGAAGTGGCGGGGAGGGTGATCACTCCGCGGGCGCGCGTGCTGTTCACCGCTTTCATCCTGATCGCGTTGATCCTCGTGCTCGCGGTGTTCGCGCACCTCGCCGCCGGCACCTTCGTCGAGAAGCCGGAGATCGTGCTGCCGAGCTGGGGCATCCTGCCGATCGCCGTGGCAGCGGGTTTCGCGCTCTACCGCCGGAAGGAAGGCGGGCAGCTGCGTTTGGCGCTGGTGACGGTGCTCGGCCTGGCCGGCCTGGGGCTGTTGATGGCGGCGGGGCAACACTGGCCGCTCGGCTGGGGCGGGCACACGTCGTGGATGCTGATCCTGTTCGCCTACTGCTTCGTCGCCTCGGTGCTGCCGGTGCAGTACCTGCTCCAGCCCCGCGATTACCTGTCGTCCTATGTCCTGTTCGCGACCATCGGACTCGGGCTGCTCGGGGCGGTGTGGACCGATCCGCCCATGACCGCCCGCGCCGGGACGGAGTTCCTGCCCTCGGAGTGGCCCGCCGCCGGGCCGCTGTGGCCGATGCTGTTCGTCACGATCGCCTGCGGCGCGATCTCCGGGTTCCACTCGGTCGTCTCCTCCGGGACGACCTGCAAGCAGCTCGACTCCGAGGCCCACGCCTGCCGCATCGGCTACGGCGCGATGCTGCTCGAATCGCTGGTCGCGGTGCTCGTCGTCGCCGCCGTCGGCGGCGGTCTGACCGCCGCGCGGCACGCGGAGCTGGTGCGTGCGCCGGGCGGCGCGATCCTCGCCTTCGGCGAGGGGTACGGGGCTCTCACGCGGCCGTTCTTCGGCGAGTACGGGACGGCCTTCGCCGTCATGGGGTTGAATTTCTTCATCCTGACGACCCTCGACACCGCGACGCGGCTGGGCCGCTACCTGACCGCCGAGCTGTTCGGCTGGAAGGGCCGCTACCTGCCGACGCTCCTGGTCGTCGTCGCCGGGGCGGCGCTGGCGCTCACCGGCCAGTGGCGCGCGCTGTGGCCGGCCTTCGGGGCCTCGAACCAGCTCGTCGCCGCGCTCGCCCTGCTCGTCGTCGCGTGCTGGCTGATCCAGCGCGGAGTGAAGGCTCTGCCCATCCTCGTCCCGGCGCTGCTCATGCTCCTCACGACGATCGGGGCGCTGCTCTGGCAGCTATACCGTTCGCTGGCGGCAGCCGACCGGCACTGGCTGATCGCCGCCATCGACACGGTCCTCGTCATGCTCGCGGTTTTCCTCGTCGCCGAGGCCTGGCCCCTCGCCCGTGCAGCACGGCGGGCCGCGGGGGAACCGGCACCCTGAACCCCGCCGCCGGCCTCTGCGCCGGCCGGCTCGTCGTTCCCGCGGACCGCTCCCTGCGACGGAGCCGGGGGCACGCGCCGCCGGTCCCGCGCCCGGTAGCCGATCGGCCGGGCTGTTACACTTTCGCGCACCCGGGGCGGACGGGAGGACCCGGGTCCGGAGGAGGTCTTGATGAGCGATCGCGACAACGACCGGTCCGATCTCGAGGCCCTGCTCGACGAGCGGCGGCGCTTCCCGCCGCCGCCGGCGTTCCGCAAGGCCGCGGTGGTCAGCGACCCCGGAGTCTACGAGCGGGCCGAGGCCGACCCGGAGGGTTTCTGGGCCGGATTCGCCGAGGAGCTCGACTGGTTCGAGCGGTGGACCAAAGTCCTGGAGTGGAACCCTCCCGACGCCAAGTGGTTCGTCGGAGGCAAGATCAACGCCGCGCACAACTGTCTCGACCGCCACCTGGGCGGGCCGCGCCGGACGAAGACGGCGCTGATCTGGGAGGGGGAGCCGGGCGAGGTCCGCCGGCTGACCTACGAGGAGCTGCACCGCGAGACGTGCCGGCTGGCGAACGCTCTCAAGAGGCTCGGCGTCGGACGCGGCGACCGCGTCGCCATCTACCTGCCGATGATTCCGGAGGCGGTCGTGGCGATGCTCGCCTGCGCCCGCATCGGCGCGATCCATAGCGTCGTCTTCGGCGGCTTCTCCGCCGAGTCGCTGCGCGACCGCGTGCTCGACGCCGAGGCCAAGGTCGTGATCACCGCCGACGGCGGCTACCGGCGCGGGAAGGTCGTCGCGCTCAAGGCGGCCGCCGACGAGGCGGTCGACGGCGTCGCGTGCGTCGAGCACGTCGTGGTCGTCCGCAGGGGCGGTTTCGACATCGCGATGAAGCAGGGTCGCGATCACTGGTACCACGAGCTGATCGCGGAGGCGTCCGCGGAGTGCCCGGCGGAGCCGATGGACAGCGAGGATCCGCTGTACATCCTCTACACCTCCGGCACGACCGGAAAGCCGAAAGGGATCGTCCACACGACCGGCGGCTACCTGACCGGGACCTACGCGACGACGAAGTGGGTCTTCGACCTCAAGGACGACGACGTCTTCTGGTGCACGGCCGACGTCGGCTGGGTTACGGGGCACTCCTACATCGTCTACGGCCCGCTCGCCAACGGCGCGACGGTGTTGATGTACGAGGGTGCCCCCGACTGGCCGGATCGCGGCCGCTTCTGGAGCCTGTGCGAACGGCATGGCGTGACCGTCTTCTACACCGCGCCCACCGCGATCCGCGCCTTCATGAAGTGGGGCGAGGAGTGGCCGCGAAAGCACGACCTGTCGAAGCTGCGCCTGCTCGGCACCGTCGGCGAGCCGATCAACCCCGAGGCTTGGATCTGGTATCACCGCGTCATCGGCCGCGAGCGCTGTCCGATCGTCGACACGTGGTGGCAGACGGAAACCGGCCAGATCATGATCACGCCGCTACCCGGCATCACCGAGACCAAACCGGGGTCGGCGACGTTCCCGTTTCCCGGCATCGCGGCCGAGGTGCGCCGCGCCGACGGGACGCGGGTCGACGTCGGCGGCGGGCTGCTGGCGATCACGCGTCCGTGGCCGGCGATGACGCGCGGGATCTGGGGCGACCGGCAGCGGTTCATCGATACCTACTGGAGCAAGTGGGACGGCGTCTACTTCCCCGGGGACGGCGCCAAGCGGGACGAGGACGGCTACCTGTGGATCCTCGGCCGCGTCGACGACGTGATGAACGTCTCCGGCCACCGCATCGGCACTGCCGAGGTCGAGTCGGCGCTCGTGAGCCATCCCGCGGTCGCCGAGGCGGCGGTCGTCGGCGTTCCCCACGAGCTGAAGGGGACCGGGATCGTGGCCTTCGCCACCCTGCGCGACGGCCACGAGCCGGGGGACGGGTTGCGCGACGAGCTTTCCCGGCATGTGGTGGAGAAGATCGGGGCCATCGCCCGTCCGGAGCAGATCCTCTTCGCCGCCGATTTGCCGAAGACCCGCTCGGGGAAGATCATGCGCCGGCTGCTGCGCGACATCGCCACCGGCAAGGCGCTGGGCGACACGACCACGCTCGCCGATCCCGCCGTCGTCGAGCGCCTGCGGCAGCAGTACGAGGCGGAGGAATCGTGATCGCGCGGGACACGGCGAGGACACGGGCGGAGCGATGAGCGGAACGCGGAAGCCCGAGGGACAGGCTCCGGACTTCATCCGGGAGATCATCGCGGCCGACGTCGCGGCGGGGAAGAACGGCGGCAAGGTGGTGACGAGGTTCCCGCCCGAGCCGAACGGCTACCTCCACATCGGCCACGCCAAGGCGATCTGCCTCGACTTCGGCGTGGCCGAGGAGTTCGGCGGGCGCTGCCACCTCCGCTTCGACGACACGAATCCGGTGAAGGAGGAAGAGGAGTACGTCGAGGCGATCAAGCGCGACGTGCGGTGGCTCGGTTTCGACTGGGGGGAGCACGAGTACCATGCGTCGGACTATTTCGATCAGCTCTACGAGTTTGCCGTCGAGCTGATCAAGAAGGGGAAGGCCTATGTCGATAGCCTCTCCGCCGAGCAGATCCGCGAGTACCGAGGTACCCTGACGGAGCCCGGGCGCGAGAGCCCGTACCGCAATCGCTCGGTGGAGGAGAACCTCGACCTGTTCGAACGGATGCGCCGGGGCGAGTTTCCCGACGGGAGCCACGTGCTGCGCGCCAAGATCGACATGGCCTCCGGCAACCTGAACATGCGCGATCCGGTGATCTACCGGATTCGGCGGGCGACGCATCACCGAACCGGCGACAAGTGGTGCATCTATCCGATGTACGACTTCACGCATCCGCTCTCCGACGCGATCGAAGGAGTCACGCACTCGCTGTGCACGCTGGAGTTCGAAGATCATCGGCCGCTGTACGACTGGTTCCTGGATAACGTGTCGGCGCCGTGCCACCCCCGGCAGATCGAGTTCGCACGGCTCAACTTGAGCTACACGGTGATGAGCAAGCGCAAGCTGGCGCAGCTCGTCGAGGAGGGCCACGTCAGCGGCTGGGACGACCCGCGCATGCCGACCCTGTCCGGCATGCGCCGCCGCGGGTACACGCCGGAGGCGATCCGCGCCTTCTGCGACCGGATCGGCGTGGCAAAGCGCGACAGCCTGGTCGACGTCGTGCTGCTGGAGAACGCCGTCCGCGAGCACCTCAACCGCGTCGCGCCCCGGCGGTTTGCCGTGCTCCGCCCGCTGAAGGTCGTGCTGACCAACTATCCGGAGGGCCGTGTCGAGACGTTCCCGGCGGTGAACAACCCGGAAGATCCGGCGGCGGGCACGCGGGAAGTGCCCTTCTCGCGCGAGCTCTACATCGAGCGCAGCGATTTCATGGAGGAGCCGCCGAGAAAGTTTTTCAGGCTGGCACCGGGACGCGAGGTGCGCCTGCGCTACGCCTATTTCATCCGGTGCGAGGAGGTCGTGAAGGACGAGCGCGGCGAGATCGTCGAGCTGCATTGCACGTACGATCCCGCGACGCGCGGGGGGGACGCTCCGGACGGGCGGAAGGTGCGCGGGACGCTGCACTGGGTTTCGGCCGCGCACGCTGTCGAAGCGGAAGTCCGCCTCTATGACCATCTCTTCACCAAGGAGGATCTTGGCGACCTCGAGCCGGGAAAAACGTTCCTCGACTACCTCAACCCGAACTCGCTGGAGATCCTGACGGGTTGCAAGCTCGAGCCGTCGCTGGCGTCCGCGCGGCCCGGGGAACGCTTCCAGTTCGAGCGCCTCGGCTACTTCTGCGTGGACACGCGCGACAGCTCGCCGGAGCGCCCCGTGTTCAACCGAACGGTGACGCTGCGCGACACCTGGGCCAAGATCCTGCGGCGCGAGCAGGGTTCCGGCGCGTGAGCCCGCCGTCAGGCGGGGCTGCGGCGCGGTTGACCGCCCCTGCTCCCCGCCGGGCGAGGCGTCGCGCCCGGAAGCGAGGCGTCCGGGGGGCGCGTCCGTGCCCGCCGGAGGGTGAACCGGAAACCGAACCCGGCATCTCGGGCACGGCGCGGCCCGGCCGCACGGCTGCCGGGGGAGCGGGACCGCTCCGGCCGGCCGACCTGCCGGAAGGACGGCGGGCGCGCCGCGGGGGAGCGGTCGATCGGTGCGCATCGGTGAGGCCGGGCGTGGCGCCTGACCGGGCCGTGCGGGTCCCGGTCGGCGGAGCCCCGCACCATCGGGAAGGCACCACGGAAAGTCGGGTGGGAGGCGATCGGCGGCGGGTCCGGCGTCGGCTGGCGATCGGAGTGCCCGGTCTCTCCCCCGGTCCCTTCCCCTCGTAGCCCGGTCCGCGGCCCAGGCCCTCGGCGGGGGGCGGCGCCGGGCCGCCGGTGCCGAGCTTGCGCCGTTCCCGCTCCGGCGCGGCCCGCGGGCAAGCCGGTGGCCACGGAGCGACGAGGCGGGCCGGCGGTCCACTCGCCACGTAGTGCGGGCCATCCGGCGGCGTTCGCGGCGCTTCGTTTTGGCGATCCACGAACAGTGCCGGGCTAGGAACGCTCGGCCGGCTCGAGCGGCGGCGCGGCTCCCGACGCCCGGGCCGCCTCGGCCACCGCCACCGCGACCCGGGCCGCCACGCGCTTGTCGAAGACGCTGGGGACGATGTAATCGGGTGACAGCTCGTCGTCCGCGATGACGGAGGCGATCGCGTGCGCGGCCGCGCGCTTCATCTCCTCGTTGATCGTCCGGGCGCGGGCGTCGAGCGCGCCGCGAAAGATGCCCGGGAAGGCGAGGACATTGTTGATCTGGTTGGGGTAGTCGCTGCGCCCCGTGGCCACGACCGCGGCGATGTCCTCGATCTCTTCGGGCATGACCTCCGGCGTCGGATTCGCCATCGCAAAAACGATCGGCGACTCGTTCATCCGCTCGATGTCCCTGCGGTCGAGGAGGTTCGGGGCAGAGACGCCGATGAACATATCCGCTCCCTCGATGACGTCCTTGAGCGAGCCGTGTTCGCCGTTCGGGTTCGTATGCTCGGCGAGCCACTGCTTCATGGGGTTCGAGCGGAAGTCGCGCCGCCGGTCGATGGCCCCGCGGCTGTCGCAAACGATGACGTTCCGGAAGCCGTGATCGAGCAGGGCTCTGGTGCAGGCGAACCCGGCTGCTCCCGCCCCCGAGAAGACGACTTTCATCGACTCGGGAGACCGGCCCGTGAGCCGGAGCGCGTTGATCGCTGCCGCGAGCACGACGACGGCCGTTCCGTGCTGGTCGTCGTGGAAGACGGGGATGTCGAGCGTCTCCCGAAGTCTCCGCTCGATCTCGAAGCACTTCGGCGCGGCGATGTCCTCGAGGTTGATGCCCCCGAAGCTCGGAGCGACCTGCTCGCAGAAGCGGACGATGCCGTCCGCGTCGTGGACGTCGATACAGAGCGGGAAGGCGTCGATGTGCCCGAAGGCCTTGAACAGGATCGCTTTGCCTTCCATGACCGGCATCGCGGCGGCGGGACCGATGTCGCCCAGACCGAGCACCGCGCTGCCGTCCGAGACGACCGCGATCGTGTTGGCGCGGATGGTGTGCGTCCGTGAGACCTCGGGCTCGCGGGCGATCGCTTCGCAGACCCGCGCCACACCCGGCGTGTAGGCCATCGACAGATCCGCCCGGCTCCGGAGGGGCACCTTGGAGCGGATCTCGAGTTTCCCTCCCTGATGGATGCGGAACGTGTCGTCCGTAACGGAGAGCACCCGCACCCCGTCCAGCCCGCGGATCGCCTCGGCGATGGCGTTTTCGGCCTCCGGGGAGGGGCACTCGATCGTGTAGTCGCGGAGGCTCCGCCCGCGGCGGATCCGCACGAGGTCGATGGCTCGGATCGCACCGCCGTGCTCGGCGATCTTCCCGGCGATGCGGGCGATCCATCCGGCTGCGTGCGGGCACTCGAGCCGGATGGTCACCGCATACTGGGCACTCGGTCGGCCTTCACTCTCCATCGTCGACGCCTCCGCCCGGATACGCCCGACTGCGGAGCGTTCCGGCGTTGCCGGTTTCATGGTAGCGCCGCTCCCCGCCCGTGTCGGCACCCTCGCGGATGTCATCCGCGTCTGGTACGGTTGGATCACGGCCCCGGGCCCACGATCACCGGCGTCGGCGGGGCCGGAGGGAGAGCCCGCGCATGCCGCAGTCGCCCGTGTACCGGATTCTCTTTCACAATCAGGGGCGCGTGTACGAGATCTACGCCAAGTCGGTCTCACAGGGAGCGCTCTTCGGGTTCGTCGAGATCGAGCAATTGCTCTTCGGCGAGCGGTCCCAGGTCGTCGTCGATCCCACCGAGGAAACGTTGAAGAACGAATTTCGTGGGGTTCGCCGCAGCTATCTGCCGATGCACTCGATCATCCGGATCGACGAGGTCGACAAGCAGGGCACGAGCCGGATCACTGCGGCGAGTCGCGAGGGAACGCTCATGCCGTTTCCCGCCCCGATCTACACCAAGCCGAAAAAATAGACGGCCGGCGGACGCCGCCCGCCGCGCCGTCGCCGGCGCCTTGCCGCGCTCCGGCCGCCGCCGTATAGGAGCGGCGGGAGGGGCGGGGAGGTCGCGTGGTCCGGTTCCTTCTCGTTGCGTGGTCGCTGCTGGCGGCGGCGCTCCCGGCAGGCGCAGGCGATCGGCGAAAGGGGGTGTCCTCGACGCCCCCGCCGAGCCGGGACGACGAACCGGTTCTCGTTTCCGGTTCCGAGCTGCCCGAATTCGCCGGCCGGTTGCTCGCCGACCTCAAGCTCTACCGCTACGACGAAGCCTCCGCGTCTTACCGGCCGATTCCGTTCCAGTTCGACGAGAAGCTCGACTGGACTTTCAATCCCGGCACGGAGCTGGAGTTCACCGAAAAGATCTACGACGTGTTCGGGGCCGAGGACGGGCGGCTCGACGCGGACGACGAACTGGCCTTCATGTTCCGCGACGCCGGCCGGCGGGCGCCGAGCGCGATCCCCTGGCCGGAGGGGGCCGGTCCCGTCCGGTACGAGCTGGTGGCGGTCGACACGCGCCCGGGCGTCCAGAACCCGGAACGCTACGCCTATCTCTTCGAGGGGGCGGGGCTTGCGGAAAGCCCGATCCGGTACGTCTCGTGGGACCGCCTGCCCACCACTTCCATCCTGACGGAGGTGTTCGAGCTGGAGTTCGCCGACCGCTGGCTGCTGACCGGACTCCGGATCGCGCCGCCCTGCGGTTCGGGAGGCGACCTGATCGACCGGGCGAAGGGACGGGCCGTTCCGATCGGCGATCTCGAGGTCGGCGAGGATTCGTGGAATCTGAACTCGGTGTTCCTCGGGGGGATCACTGGACCGGTCCGCGCGATCCGTTACGTGCGGGGTGCCAAGAGCGGCGTGAACACGATCCACTACGATCTCGTGTACCGCAATTTCTGGTACCGCCGGGTCAACCTTCGCGTCCACCCGCTCGAGGAGTTCCGGTTCTACTTCGACTGGCTTCCCGGCTCGCACACGG
The DNA here is from genome assembly GCA_003696075.1 of Acidobacteriota bacterium. Lineage (NCBI taxonomy): Bacteria > Pseudomonadati > Acidobacteriota > Acidobacteriota bacterium. The sequence continues at coordinate 19,089 of RFHH01000150.1, read as the reverse complement.
TGCTCTACACGGGCGCGGTGAGTGCCGGTGTCCCCGTCGACGGCGTCCCCGACCCGGGGGTGGCGGGGACGTCTCTGGACTGGTCGGTGATGAACAGCGCGGAAGGCGGCATCGGTGTGGTCTATCGCCTCGCGCCTTCCCCGTTGTACTCCCGGGCCGAGTTCCACTACCGCGACGACGAGGCGTTCGATGACGCCCCGGCCGGCAACCCGGACTACGACGACGAAGACGACGCCTCGTGGGGTGCGCACGGAGTGCGGGTGCTCGATGTCGAGGGGTCGAACGTGACGCCGATTCCGATCGAGATGCGGCTGTATCCGGTCTGCGGCGACGAGGGAACTCCGTCGTTCGGAGAGGCCATCGCCGAAATGGCCGACCATCCGATCGACGTGCGCGCCGGATTCGAGACGATCGACGGGAGCGCGGTTCGCTCTCTCCGGGTCCGCCGCGACGGCAGCGACGTCGTTCTCGACTGGCAGCCTCTGGACGGGGCCTCGGGGTACCGGATCCACGTCTCGCCGGACCCCGCGGCCCCCCACGCGGACTGGGGGACTCTCGGGGAGACCCCGGACGCGAGGTTCGTCGACGTGGGCGCCGCGGCTGACGCCGAAGGCCGCTGCTACCACGTCGTCCCGCTCCTCCCCGACGGCCGGGAGGGCCTCTGGTAGGCTCCCCGCCGGTTTCGTCCCGCCGCGGGGCCTGCTAGAGTCTGTTGTTCGCAAATGTCCGGGATTTCCGGATGCAACGCTCCCGGCCGGTCTCGTTTTCCGGCCGGATGGAGGAGCGACCGATGAGCGACCGTCGATACGTTTTCGCGCTGCTGCCGGCGCTGCTCGCCGCCGCCCTGGCGCCCGGTTGCAACCAGGGCGGGGAGAAGCCCCAGCCGGAGGAGACGGCGCCGCCCCAGGAGGAGGCGGCGGCTCCCTCCGGGACGGCGGTGGCGGAGCTGGCCCCCCTCGCCGACAGCGGGGTGAAGGGACGGGTCGTTTTCCGGCAAACGGAGGCAGGGGTCGTCGTGGAGGCGGACGTGACGGGGCTCGCCCCCGGCAAGCACGGCTTTCACATCCACGAGTGGGGCGACTGCTCGGCGCCCGACGGCAAGTCGGCGGGCGGCCACTTCAACCCGACCGGGGCTCCGCACGGAGGGCCGGAGGCCGACGAGGCGCACGCCGGGGATCTGGGGAACCTCGTCGCCGACGCCAACGGCCACGCGACCCTCGAGCTGACCTCGACCCGAATCTCGCTCTCCCCCGGTCCGACCGACATCCGGGGACGGGCGGTCATCGTCCACGCCGGCGAGGACGACCTCACCAGCCAGCCTACCGGGGCGGCGGGGGGACGCCTCGCCTGCGGCGTCATCATGGAGGAGGGCGGCGACACGCAGCCCGTCCTGCCCCCGTCCCAGCCTTGAGCGGGAGCGGCCGCCGCGGTTCCCGGGGCGCCGGGACGTGCCGCGGCGGCCGCCGCCCGTCACAATGGGTCCGCGCGGGGTCCCCTCCCGCGCGGGAGGACCGGGATGGCGGACACCGGCAAGGTTCTCGTCGTCAACGGGGAGTCCCGCCGAGTGGCGGCGGGCCATCTCGTCGAGCTGCTGCGGGAACTGGGGTACGACCCGGAGGGCCGCGGACTGGCGGTCGCGGTCGACGGGGTGGTGGTGCCGCGGAGCCGCTGGGTGGAGACGGTGCTACGACCGGGCGCGCGCGTCGATATCGTCGGCGCCGTCCAGGGTGGATGACATGGCCGAAAGCGACCGGAGCTCGGAAGACCGATGGACTCTCGCCGGCGTGGAGCTGCGCTCGCGTCTCGTTCTGGGGACGGGGCGCTACCGTTCCCGGGAGGAGCTCGTCGCCGCGCTCGATGAGAGCGGCGCCGACATGGTGACCGTGGCGGTGAGGCGCGTCCAGCCGGGTGAGGGGCTGTACGAGCTGCTACGCGAGCGCGGGATTCACGTGCTGCCCAACACCGCCGGGTGTTACACGGCGCAGGATGCGGTGCTGACCGCCGAGCTGGCGCGGGAGGCGCTCGGAACCGACCTCGTCAAGCTCGAGGTGATCGCGGACGAGAGGACCCTGCTCCCCGACGTCACGGCGCTGCTCGAGGCGGCACGGATCCTCGTCGACCGCGGCTTCCGCGTCCTTCCCTACACGAACGACGATCCCGTCACCGCCCGAAAGCTGGAGGAGATCGGCTGCGCGGCGGTGATGCCGCTCGGCGCGCCGATCGGCTCGGGTCTCGGCATCCGGAACCCCCACAACATCGAGCTGATCGTCGCGCAGGCGGGGGTTCCCGTCGTCGTCGACGCCGGCGTCGGAACCGCGTCCGACGTCGCGATCGCGTTCGAGCTGGGCTGCGACGGAGTTCTGGTCAACACGGCGGTGGCCCAGGCCGGAAAGCCGGGCCTCATGGCCCGCGCCATGCGTCACGCGGCGATCGCGGGCCGGGCCGCCTTCCTGGCGGGGCGCATCCCCCGCCGGGGCTACGCCCAACCCTCCTCTCCGATGGAGGGCCGCGTCAGCTCCGGCCACGCCTCCTCCTGAACGCCGCCCCGAGGCGGCCGGCCGAGGCGCGCGTGGAACGCCTGATGCTCGTCACCGACCGGCGCGCCACGGCGGGGCGGGCGCTGGTCGATACGGTCCTCGCGGCGGTGGCCGGCGGCGTCCGGATGGTCCAGCTCCGGGAGAAAGACCTGCCGGACGGGCCCTTCCTCGCGCTGGCGTGCGATCTCCTCGATCGGCTCCCCGGGGGGGTGGTCCTGCTTCTCAACGGACGCCCCGCGCTCGCCGCCCGGCTCGGAACGGGATTGCACCTCCCGGAAGGGGCGGCGCTCCCGCGCCGCCTGCCGCGCCCGTGGGGCCGAGCCGTGCACTCCGCGGCTGCGGCGGCCGCGGAGGTCTCGCGCCCGCGTTTCTCCAGGCCCGACTATCTGGTGGCCGGGACGGTGTTTCCCACGGCTTCGAAACCGTCGGCCGCGGCGGTGGGAACCGGCGGCCTGCGCCGGATCGTGGGTGCCGCGGACGGGCTGCCCGTCTTCGCCATCGGCGGGATGGGGCCGGGCCGCGTCCGGGAGGCGGTCGCGGCGGGAGCTCACGGCGTGGCCGTGCGGAGCGCGGTGCTCGCCGCGCCCGATCCGGCCGAGGCGGCGGCGCGGCTCCTGGAGGAGATCGCGGAAGTCGCACCGGCGGAATGATCGCCGCCGGTGGAGGAGTTCGGGATGCGGGACACTCGCAGCGAGGTGGACGAGGCGCTGAGCGCCGCAGGGGCGCGGAGGGGTCCGGACGGGGCCCTGCGCTTCTCGACCGCGGCGAAGGAAGCGGAGGCGATGGAACGCGAGCCGGTCGCCGCCCCGCTGGAGGACGACCGAGTGATCCACGTCGCCGGGGGCGACGCCCACCGGTTCCTCCAGGCCCAGCTGCCGACCGACGTGCCACCGCCCGGCTCGGACCGGGCGCTGCTCGCCGCCTGCTGCACGGTCACCGGCCGAGTGGTCGCCGTTTTCGAGCTCGCAGCCCGCTCTTCCGGCTATCTCCTTCGCCTTCCGGCCTCCGCGGCGCGGGGTCTGATCGAGCGACTCGCGCGTTACCGGCTGCGGTCCCGGGTCGAGTTCCTCGATCGGGGCTGGCACGCGTTCGGGGTGGCGGGACCGGGGGCTGCGGGCGCGCTGGAGGCGGTGTTGGGAGCCGTGCCGGACCCGGGCCGGTGTGCCGAGACGGAAGAGGAGGCGGTGGTGGCGCGCTCGTTCGGAGGGGGGGCGAGGTTCACGCTCTTCGTCCCATCCGGACGATTCCGCCGCATCTGCGACACGCTCCTCGGACATCTCCAACCGGTGGGGCCGGAGACCTTCCGCCTGGCCGAACTGCGGGAGGGTCTTCCGTGGATCCACGAGGAAACGGCCGGGCAATTCGTGCCTCAGATGCTCGGTCTCGAGCGGATGGGCGCGGTGAGCTTCTCGAAGGGCTGCTATCCGGGCCAAGAGGTCGTGGCGCGCACGCAGCACCTCGGAACCGTCAAGCGTGTTCTCGTCCGGGCCGCGCTCGACGCGGGCGGCGAGGTCCCTCGCCCCGGCACGACGCTTTTCTCCGGGGACGGCCGTCCCGCCGGGCACGTGCTCTACGCAGCGCGAGCCGCGGCGGGAATCGAGGCGCTGGCGGTCGTCGCGCGCGATCTCGCCGGCGGACCGTGGCGCGCGGGCGAACCGGACGGCCCATCCCTCCGGCTCACCGGCCGACCTCGTCCGGATCCGGGGGAGGGTTGAGCGAGCGCGGCTCTTCGGGCCAGTTCGAAAGGGCGGCGAGCGCGAGCGCGGCCTTCCTCGCGTCCGCGCCGTCCGGAAGCACCACCGTCAGCGCCGCCGCCCCGCTCGGACGCCGGCCGGGGACCAGTTCCGGACCTCCGGACCCGGGCGCCCGCGGTGGGCCGCCGCGCAGCAGGGTTTCGAGAAGGGGACGGTGCGCTGTCAGATCGCGTTCCCGAAGAAAGAGAACCAGCGGGGCGCAGGCGTAGCGGGCGAGAATCCGCCGCCCTTCCTCCTCGTCGTAGGCGACGCGCCACTTTCCGAGCGCCTCGATCCGGGCGGCGAACGGGGCAACCGCGGGCACGTCGTCCCTCCGCGAGGCGACCAGCACCGCGTCGAGCGCGGCGGCCGGCGGGAGGTGCCGGAAGGGAGAACGGGACACCCATCGCACCGCGGCGTCGGGGAGGCGTTCCTCGACGGTCCCGCCATGGTCCAGCGTCTCGCGGACGGTTCGATAGATCGCGTGCGCGAAAAGGTCGACCGCGCGCACGTGGTACCAGCTCGCCTCGAACCGGAAGTCCCACGGGGCGAGCCTGCGCTGCGCGACACCCTGGCCCAGGGCGGTGGGCAAGCCCTCCCGGACGAGCTTCCAGGCGGTGGCCCCGTGGCGCCCGCGCGCGAAGAACTCCCGCGCGAGGCGCTCCCGGCGATCCGGCGGGATCCTCCGAAAGAGGTCGTGGGCCAGTTCGTGGAACACGACCTGCGTCTGGTCCGAGGCGACATCGCCGGGCCGGATCTCGATGAGGAGGTCGGAACCGTCGGCCTCGGCATGCGTGGGGCCGTCCTCGAGGAGGGCGACGAGTCCCAATCGGGCGCCGGCGTTACCCGACAGGTCGGCACCGAGATAGTCGGCGAAACGGCGGACGAGGGCCGACGTGCGTTCTCGGGCGAGAAAACGCTGCAGCGACCGGGCGAAAGGAAACAGATAGCGGGACCGCGGCCAGATCCGCTCGTCGAAAGCGGGCCGGAAGTGCCGCAGCGCGTCGACCATCGCACCGGCTTGCTCGGGCGGGAGGATCCCGCGCAGGCGGCGCTCCAGGTCGGTGAGGCTCCGCGCGGCGAGCGCCGCCGCCGTCACGCGCTGCCGGACGGCCAGATGCGGCTCGCGGAAGGGAACGCAGCCGGGGTTTCCGGGCGGGAGCGCTTCGGGTGGCGGCGGGTTCCACATGCGGGCACGGCGAAAGGCGACCAGCGCCTCGTGGTCCGCCGCGGTCAGCCGCCCGACCCGGCGGATCCACTGGCGGCGATAGGCGGCGACTGTCTTCCCTCCCGAAGTCCCGGCCAGGTTGTCGATCCAGTGGAAGAGATTCGCCGCGTGGGAGACGTCGATCTCGAACCGGTAACCGGGATCCCGGACCTGGGCGTCCGCCAAGGCCGCCCCGGCGACAAGGCCGGCCCCGACGAGACACCATCCGAGCCTCGCACCCGCACGCACCATCGGAGAGCCAGCGGGCGGCCGATCGGGCGCCCGGACTCCCATCATAGGTCGCCGCACCGCCGTCGCGCCGCTTGCCCGCCCCCCGGCGGCGCCGCACAATCGAGCCATGATCGAAAGGGCCGCTCCTTCCCGCCCGGATGCGCGCCCCGCCGTGCCACCTGCCTCAGGCGCGCCGGAGCGCCGATGATTCCCGCTACCGAAACGGTCACGGAGGGGATCCGGGTGCGCGTGTCGGCACGTTACGCGCCGGAGCGGTCGGAGCCGCGGCGCGGACTCTATTGCTTCGTCTACCGGGTCCGGATCCGGAACGAGGGCGAGGAGGCCGCGCGCCTGCTCACCCGTCACTGGACGATCGTGGACGGGGAGGGGAGGGTCCGGGAGGTTCACGGTCCGGGTGTCGTAGGCGAGACGCCGCGTCTCGAACCGGGCGAGAGCTTCGAGTACCTCAGCGCCTGCCCGCTTCCCACGCCAACCGGCTCGATGCGCGGCCGCTTTCGGATGGCGCGTGACGACGGGAGGGTGTTCGACGCCGAGATCGGCGCCATCGCCTTCTCGATGCCGCACTCCCTTCACTGACGCGCGGAGATCCCGCGAGCGTCACGGGCAGGGATCGGGCAGGAGCTGGCGCGCGGACTCCGGCTCGCCCGGCGAAGTCTCCTCGCCGTCCGGGCTGACCGCGGTGACGAGGTAGGCGAACAGCTCGCCGGCCTGCGGGACCGAGGGATCGCCGCCCATCCAGCTCGTGCCAGCCGTGCGGTGAATGCACCGGAACGTGCCGTTCGGCACCCCCCGATAGATGCGGTACTCGCTGACGGGATGCATCGTCGTCCACTCGAGGTCCTCCCAGCTCCAGGCGGACGGGCCGAGGACGAACGGCTGCGCGCCGGGTCCCGAGACCTGCATCGCCGGGAAGGGAGGGACGATCTTGAGCGCCATGCCGTCGCGATGGCCGATGTACAGTTCCCCCTGCGCGTCGGTCCCGAACGTCAGCAGCCGGTAGACCATGTTGAGGCCCGCGCCGACCTCCGCGCTCCGGTCGGTGAACTCGGACACGACGCCGTCGGTGATCCTCATCGAGTAGACGAATCCCGCGCAGTAGTCGCCGAAGAAGTAGAGCCCGTGCAGGGAAGGCATCAGGCAGCCGCGGTAGACGTAGCCTCCGATCACCGAGCACACCGTGCCGTCGTGCACGTACTCGTAGGTGGGGTCGGTGAACGCTGGATCGTGACAGGTCCGCGGGCACCCCGTCTCCGGTGCCGCGTTGTAGCAGTTTCGGCGATCGAAGTGGTTGTAGCAGTGGGCGCCCTCCATTTCCCTCCAGCCGAAGTTGAGGCCGCCGCCCGATTCCCACGGCGTCCAGTCGATTTCCTCCCAGCAGTCCTGGCCGTTGTCGGAGATGTACATCTCGGCCGTTGCCGGATCGAAGCTGAACCGCCAGGGGTTCCGCAACCCGAGCATGAAGATCTCGTCGCACGCCCCGGGTGATCCGACGAGCGGGTTGTCGGCGGGCACCCGATAGCCGGCTGCTGGGCCCCCGCAGTCGGGGGGCAGGCTGTCGGGCGCCGGGTCGGCGGAGACGTCGAGCCGGAGGATCTTGCCCAGCAGGCTGCCCTCGTTCTGCGCGTTTCCGCACGCGCCGTGCCGGTCCCCCGCACCCCCGCCGTCCCCGGTGCTCATGTAGAGGAAGCCATCGGGACCGAAGATCAGCTGCGAGCCGTTGTGGTTCGTCTCCGGCTCGTCGAGGACGAGCAGCCGCTCCTCGCTCAGCGGATCGGCGCGGTCGGGATCGGCCGGGTCGACGTGAAACCGCGATAGGACCAGCCGGAACGGACCCAGCTGCGGGTCGTCCGCCTCGGTGTAGACGACGTAGAACGCGCCGTTGTTGTCGTAGTCGGGATCGAAGGCCAGGCAGAGAAGGCCCAGCTCCTCGGCGGTGTTGACCACGCGGTCCGTGATGTCGAGGAAGATCGTGACCGGATCGGCTCTCCGCTCGCCGCGCCGCCGGATGACGATCAGGCCCTTCTTCACCACGAGGAAGAGGCGTTGCGTGTCGTAGGGCGGCGACGTGACGAAGGTCACGTAGCCTCCGAGGTTCTCCGCCACGACGATCGACTTGACGGTGGTGGTGTTCACGGGTGCGACGCCGAGACAGGGATAGAACGACCGCGCGTCGGCGAAGCCGGCGGCGACCGCGACGAGAACCGGCAGCAGAACCGCCCGCACACCCCAGGCCGCACGGCCCCTCCTGCAGGGCGGCCGGGCACCCGATCCTCCCGTCCCTCGACCCGTCATGCTCGAAAAGCCTTTACGCCGCACGAACGGTCGCGGCAACCGCCGTTTCGGCGCCGGGATCCCGCAGGGGCCGCACCGCCGGCCGGCGGGAGATCGCCCTCATGCCGGCGGGCCGAGGTAGCCGAGCGCCTGCTGGTGTTCGCCGTCCATGTCGACGTGGAGCAGGAGGCCCGGCGATTCCCGGGAGACGTCGATGACCCGGACCACGCCCGCGAAGTCGGCGTAGTCGGGCAGGATCTCGGCGAGGCGATTGGGCGAGCCGTGGAGGAAGCTCTCGTTGAACAGCTCCCCCTCGTCGTCCGGGTAGAGCGCCAGGTACCGGATGTCGGCCTCGACGAGATCCTGGAAGAAGTGCGTTCCGAACGAGACCTCCGGCAGATGGCCTCCCCTCAGTCGCGCGATCTCGATGAGCATCCTGGTGTTGTTGATGTCGGCGTAGCCGACGGGGACGCCGAGCCGCGGGTCGTTCGTGCCCCAGCGCCCGGGTCCCATGAGGATGAAACGCTCCCCGGCGAGGCGCTCGTTCAGCCGGTTCACCACCCGCACGATCCTGTGGCGGCGCTCCATCGTTCCGATCCGGTCGTAGTCCTTGGGATCGATGAGAACGATGTACCGGATGTTGTGCACCGAGCCGTTGGTGATGTTGCGGCTCGACGAGAAGATGCGGCGCTCCGCCGGAACGTTCTCCGGAATCGTGATCCGGATATCCTCCTCGCGCCACGCCTGCGGGCGGCACTGAAGGATGTGGAACATCCGCCCGTCATAGGCGAACTCGACGTCCACGGGGCAGCCGTAGGCCTTCTCGATCGTGCCGAGCATCCAGCGGAGAAACCCCGGATACGGCGAGGCGGCGAACTTGTCGAAGGTGACCACGAGCTGCTCGGGCGGAGCGTGCAACCTCGTGCCGGCCGGGCGCTGAAGGTGGCCCTCGCGCATGACCGAGAAGACCTGGTCCAGACCGGGCAGAGCCCGCACCTCCGGGCACCCGAGCACCTCGCGTACCGGCCGGGTGTCGAACCGGTTCTCCTCGAGGTCGATGACGTCGACCAGACGCTGGGAGTAGCGGACGATCTCCTCGTCGCCCGCTTCGGGGCGCAGCGTCGGCATACCCAACGGCATCATCCGCGGGTAATCGGAGGAGACGCGGTCGACGGCGCGCGTTCCCAAACCGAACACGATCCGAGCGAGCCCGTCCTCACGCCGAATGCGCGGGGTCCATCGGTACTCGTTCCGGCAGAATGCGACCCCGGCCCAGACCGGCAGGAAATAGCGGCCACATCTCCTCCCCACGACCTTCTGGATCAGCACGGCCATGTTCTCGTCGAAGTCGAGCAGGTTGTGCCGCTGGCGGTAGCTGATCGGATCGGGATGAAGGATGCTCGCGTAGACCTCGACGATCGCTCCGATCAACTCGGCGAGATTCTCCTCGGGGGTCCCCTGGTTCGCGACGAAGACGCTGCGGTACTTCCCCGCGAAGGAGGTTCCGAAGCGGTCCTCGAGGAGACTCGAAGAGCGCACGATCAGTGGATGGGAGCCGACGCGCCGGAGAACTTCCCGGAGCTGATCCGTCTCGGGCTTGGGGAACTCCGAGTTCTTGAACATCTCGAGGATCAGCGGGTATTCGTCCCGGACCTCGTCGAGGGACTTGTACTTGTGCGCCTGCAGTTCGACGAGACCGTTGATGTCGAGAAACCGCTCGATCACGTCGGACCGGAGGAAAAAGGAGTCGGGCACGGCCACCGGCATCTTCGGCGCCCGCGGATCCTCTCGCTGAGCCGCCTCGATGATGCGGTGGGCGAGCAACATCCCGGCGGCTTTGCCTCCGATGCTGCCGATGCCGCGATCGTCTCCGATGATCCGCTCGACGAGATCGGCGAAGTCGCGGATCCGGAGATAGCGCTTCGCCACCCCGATGAACTCGAGCTGGCTGGAGATGAGCTGCCGGATCAAGGCGACCCGGACGGCGAGCGACTCCCGCTGGGGAACCTTGGTCGGACCGACGGGCAGCCGGCAGTAGTCCCGGATCCTGTCAGCGAGGAGCCGGAACGAGACGGTGGAGAGGTTGGCGATCTCTTCCAGCGTCTGCGCTTCTTCCCGGCGGTGGACGAGATAGACGAGATCCTCCACCTCCTCGGCGGTCATGTGACGCGCCGCCTCCTCCAGGGTGATCTCGCGGATGAAGCGCTTCTCCAGCTCGTCCCATCGCTTCGCCTGGGGGACGTTCTCGCCCGGGGATTCGGCGGGGGCGGTTTCCGGGGCATCGCGCTTCGCGCGCCGCCGGGCGCGCTGATAGATGTCGTCGATCGACACCGCCCCTTTGCGGTGCAGCGCGAGGAGAAAGGCACGGTTGATCTTCTCGGCCAGCAGCGGGTAGCGTGCCAGCAGCGCCTCGATGCGGTCCCGGGTCCGCTGGATCTCCTGTTCCGACCGGTTCATCACCCGTACCGTACACCGCCGCGCCGCCGTGCGGTAACCGGCCGCGGGGCGGCGGGCGGGGAGCCTGGCGCCCCGGCTCGCATCAGCTCTCCCCGGACCGGCGCGGGATCGGCAGATACTCCACGGTCGGCTGCCGACGGACGGGCTGGGGGAACAGGCGCATGAGCGTGAGAAACTCGTCCGGAATCTCGTCGTTGACCGGCAGGCCGAGGCGCTTCGCTTCTTCGCAGGTGATCGGGTAGTCGTGCGTCCACTTCCCCTCGGAGAGCGTCGCGGCAAGCTGCCGGGCGTCCTCGGGGGGGATGCGGCCGGAGAGCAGCTCTTCCACCCCCTCGCGGACCTGGGCGATCGCCTTGCGTGCCTGATCCGCGAGGATGAGCGTCTGGTCCTCGATCTCCGAGACCGGCTTCTGCTTCAGCACGCTGAGAACCGACGCGGCAGCCGTCTGCCCCAACTGCGGATCGACCGGGCCGAGCACCGCGTTGGGGGCCATGACGATCTCGTCGGCGGCGAGGGCGATGAGCGTGCCCCCCGACATCGCGTAGTGGGGGACGAAGACGGTGACCTTGGCCCGGTGCCGCTTGACGGCGCGCGCGATCTGGAAGGCGGCGAGGACGAGTCCGCCGGGGGTGTGCAGCACCAGGTCCAGCGGAACATCGGGACCCGTCATATGGATCGCGCGGATGACCTCTTCGGAATCGTTGACGTCGATGAACCGAAAAACCGGGAATCCGAGGAGGCTCATCGTTTCCTGGCGGTGGACGATGAGGATCAGCCGCGAGCCGCGCTGCTTTTCGATCCGCGCGATCATCCGCTGCCGCGAAGCCTCCAGCAGCCGCTGCCTGACGACCGGCTGAAGGGCCGAGATCATGAAGAAGATCCAAAAGATGTCGAGAGGACTCAAGGTTCGGCCTCCTCGCTCCCGCTCCGCGCGAGCCGCTCGGCCAGCGATCCCGGGGTCAGGAGGCGTGCGAGCCTGTCGCGCACCTGTCCGGGATCCGCCGGCAGGCCGGCTTCGGCGAGCGCGAGCACGAACGCCCGGTGCGGGCGCCCGGCCCGGTAGGCGGGTTCCCGCGGGGGGTGGGCGAGGTAGCGCTCCATCAGCTCCACCCGGGGTGCGACCAGCAGCGTCCCGGCGAAGTAGAGAAGGTCGCGCCGCCGATAGATGCACGAGCCGCCGATCTTCCGTTCCCCGAGCGCGAGGTCGGATGTTCCGCGCCGCTCCACGCCGGGCACGCCGATCCGAGCCAGCGCGTCGATGATCCAGCCGGTGATCGCGTCGAACGCGCTCCGGATGCCTGCGAGCCCGGGGAGCGGCCAGGCCACGGCGACGAGCACGTTTCCTGGATCGAGCACCACGGCGCCCCCGCCGCCGCGCCGCCGGAGGATCGGAACGCCGTCCTCCCGGCAGTTCTCGAACAGCAGCTCCCTGCGGGGATCCCCGCTGCGACCCAGAACGACCATGGTCCGCCGGGGCCGGGAGACGCGGACGTGGCCGGTGCGGGTGCGGGATGCGGCGGAGAGGAGGTCCTCGTCTGCGTCGTAGGGCCCGATCCCCAGGATCGCGTCCTCGGCTCTCGCTTCGACCGGCCGCACGGGCGCCCTCGCCTCCTCACGGTGTCCGCGCCGCCCCCTCCTTCCTCGGCGCCGCCACGTGAACCGCGCGCCCCAGCGCCACCTCGGCCGCCTCCATGAGCGATTCCGACAGCGTGGGGTGCGGATGGATGGTGGCGGCGATGTCCTCGAGGGTGGCGCCCATCTCGATGGCCAGCGCCGCCTCCGCGATCAGCTCGGACGCGTGCGGCGCCACGATCCCTGCTCCGAGGACCAGGCCCGTACCGGGCTCGGAGAGGATCTTGGCCATTCCGTCGGTGCTCCCCATGGTCCGCGCCCGTCCGAGCGCGGTGAGCGGGAAGCGCCCCACGACGACCTCGCGCCCCGCTTCCCGCGCGGCCGACTCGGTGAGCCCCACCCAGGCTACCTCGGGCTCCACGAAGACGACGGCGGGAACCGCTCGATTGTCGAAGGCAGCCGGCTCGCCGGCGAGGACCTCGGCGGCGACCTTGCCCTGCCGGCTGGCGCGGTGCGCCAGCATCGGTCCGGGAGTGACGTCGCCGATGGCCATGATGTGGGGTGCCGATGTCCGGCACAGCTCGTCGATCTCGATGAATCCGTCGCCGCGCACCTTCACGCCCGCCTTGTCCAGCCCGAGGTCGTCGGTGTTCGGTCGCCGGCCGACGGCGACCAGCACCCGGTCGCACTCCAGCGTTTCGTCCCCGTCGGAGGTCTTGACCGCGACGCGGAACCGATTCCCGGAACGCTCGACGTTCTCCACACGCGTGTCCAGGAGGATGCGCTCGAAGCGCTTGGCGCACCGCCGTGCGACGACGCGGGCGAGGTCGGGATCCATGCCGGTGAGGATCTGCGGCAGCATCTCGACCACCGTCACCTTCGCGCCCAGCCCGGCGTACACGAGCCCCAACTCGAGGCCGATGTAACCGGCGCCCACCACGAGGAGCCGCTCGGGCACCTCCTCGACCGCCAGCGCCTCCCTCGACGTCCACAGGCCGAGGTCGCGCCCGAACGGGGGGACCACCGGCCGCGATCCGGTGGCGACGATCGCCTCCTTGAACTCGATTCCGGCGACGTCCGAGTGCTCGAGAGAGAGCGAGCGCGGCCCGTCGAACCGGGCGCGGCCGCGCACGACCTCCACGCCGCGGCCCCGGAGGAGCGAAGCCGTCCCGCGGGACAGGGTCTCGACGACCTTCCTCACGTGGGCGCGGAGACGGTCGAGGTCGAACGATGCCCCTTCGGTGCGGAGCCCGAGCGCGCCGGCGTCCTCGGCGGTGCGGGCGGCTTCCACCACGTGAATGAGCGCCTTCGACGGGATGCAGCCCTCGAGCAGGCAGACGCCTCCGATCGCCTCCCGCTCTTCGACGAGCAGAACCTCCTTGCCGAGATCGGCGGCTCTGAGAGCGGCCACGTAACCACCGGGTCCTCCGCCCACCACGACGAGTTCCGTTTCCTGCTTCAAGCTCCCCATCACCATGGACGCGTCTCCTTGCGGACCCCGCGGTGCCTCATCCCCGGCTCTCCATCAGCCAGGAAAGAGGGTCGGACAGGTACCGCACGAGGTCCGACATGAACCGGGCCGCGTCAGCACCGTCGGCGATTCGATGGTCGAAGGCGAGCGTCAGGGGCAGGATCGTGCGGACGACGATCCGGTCGCCCCGGACCACCGGTTGCGGTCGGGCCTGGCCCATGCCGAGGATCGCCGCCTCGGGATAGTTGATCGTGGGGACGAGCCGTGTTCCCCCGATCGGACCGATGTTGGTGATGGTGAAGGTCGAGCCCTGCAGGTCCTCCACCGCTATCGATCCGTCGCGCGCCGCCGTGGCCAGCGAGACGATCTCCTCGGAGATCTCCGCGATCGTCTTCCGGTCGGCGTTCTTGACGACCGGGACGATGAGCCCCCGCGGCGTGTCGGCCGCGAAGCCGATGTTGTAGAACTTCTTGTAGACGATCTCCTCCCGCTGCGGATCGAGACTGGCGTTGAACATCCGGTGCTTTTGCAGGCACGCCGCGGCGGCCTTGACCACGAAGGGGAGCAGGGAGAGCTTCTTTCCCCCCGCCCGCTCGCGCTCGCGCCGCCGGAACGCTTCGAGTTCGGTGACGTCGGCGTCGTCCATCAGCGCCACGTGGGGTGCCACGATCATCGAGGTGGTCACTTTCCGCGCGACCTTGCGCCGGATGGAGATGACCGGTTCCCGCTCCACCGGACCCCATTGTTCGAAATCGGGCATCGGTTCGAGTTCGAAGTAAGGGATCGCTCCCGGCGCGGCCGGCGCTCCCGGGCCGGACGGGGCTGCCGCCGGGCGGGAGGGCTCCGTGCCGCGCCCGGCGGCGAACCGCTCCACGTCCTCCCGCGTCACCCTTCCCCCCGGGCCGGTACCGGGCACGAGGGAGAGGTCCACACCCAGCTCGCGGGCCAGACGGCGCGTCGCCGGGGCCGCCGGAACCGGGCCTCCGCGACGTGCGGGGACCGCCGCCGGCCTTTCCACGGCCGGCGGAGCGGGCGCGTGCGCCGCCGGTGCTGCCGGTGCGGCCGGGGCCGGTTCGGGCCGGGCGGCCGAGGGAGCGGGTGGCGGAGGCGTCGAGGCGGTCTCGTCCGTCTCGATCCGCGCGATCACCTGACCGACGGTGAGGGTGTCGCCGGGCTTTCCCACCAGTTCCACGATGCGGCCGCCTTTGGGCGAGGGGATGGTGACGGCGGCCTTGTCGGTCTCCACGTCGACCAGCGGGTCGTCCTCGCGGATCGTGGCGCCGACCTCGACATGCCACTTCAACAGCTCCCCTTCGTGGATCCCTTCGCCGAGGTCGGGAAGCTTGAACTCGTACACTTGGTCCTCCATGGCCGCCGGAGCGGTGCGCCGTCAGAAGTCGAGGGTTTGCTCGATTCCGCGGCGGATCTGCGGCACGCTCGGAAAGTACGGTTCCTCCCGGCTGAAATAGGGCGTCACGACGTCGTACCCGGTGATCCGCTTGACCGGCGCTTCCAGATAGAGAAGCACGCGGTCGTTGATCTGGGCGATGATCTCGGAGGAGATGCTGGCGAAGCGCGGGGCTTCCTGGACGATCACGCAACGGCCCGTCTTGCGCACCGAGTCGGCGATGGTCGCCGCGTCGAGCGGCGAGATGGTGAGAAGATCGATCACCTCGATCTCGACCCCGCGCGACGACGCCACTTGATCAGCGGCCTCGAGAGCGAACCGCATCATCGCACCCCAGGCGATGAGCGTCAGGTCTTTCCCTTCCCGCACCACCTGCGCTCGCCCGATTTCCATCACCTCCTCGTCTTCCGGAACCTCTTCCCGGAATGCCCGGTAGGATCGCTTGGGCTCCATGAAGACGACCGGATCGGGGTCGCGGATCGCGGCGACGAGGAGGGCCCGGGCGTTCCGGGGCGAAGAGGGGATGACCACCTTGATCCCCGGTAGGTGCGCGAACAGCGCCTCGCGGCTCTCCGAGTGGTGCTCCAGGGCTCGCACGCCACCTCCGTACGGCATCCTCATGACGAGGGGGCACGAATAGCGTCCCATCGTTCGGGTGCGGAAGCGGGAGGCGTGTCCCTCGAGCTGTCCCATCGCGAGGTAGGAAAAGCCGGAGAACTGCATCTCGGCCACCGGCCGAAGGCCGGCGAGCGACATGCCGATCGCGGTCCCGAGGATTCCGGACTCGGAAAGCGGCGTGTCGATGACGCGCTCGGCGCCGAACTTCTTGTACAGCCCGGCGGTCACCCGGAACACGCCCTCGTTCACGCCCACGTCCTCGCCCATCACCACGACGCGGGGATCGCGTTCCATTTCCTGGTGGAGGGCGAGGTTGATCGCCTGCACCATCGTCATCCTAGGCATCGGCGCTCTCCCCGGCCGCCAGGTTCTCGAGGAACTCGGCGCGCTGCTCCTCGATCAGGGGATGCGGCGTCGCGTGGACCAGGTCGAAGATGATGTCCGGCTTCACGTCCAGCGGCCGCTCGTATTCGGCCACCTCCTCGTCGATCATCCGCCGGATCTCGGCGAGCAGCGCCTCCTCCTTGGACTTGTTCCAGATCCTCTTCCGCTGGAGGTATCGCCGGAATCGGGGAAGCGGATCGAGCTTCTTCCACCGCTCCACCTCCTCCTCCGAGCGATACTTGCTCGGGTCGTCGGCCGTGGTGTGCATCATCAGCCGGTAGGTGACCGCTTCGATGAACGTCGGGCCGCCCCCGGAGCGCGCGCGGTCCAGGGCTTCCTTGGCGGCGCGGTAGACGGCGAGCGGATCGTTGCCGTCGACCTGCACCACCGGCATCCCGAAAGCGATCCCTTTCTGCGCGATCGTCTCGGAAGCCGTTTGCCGTTCCAGCGGTGTGGAGATGGCCCACTGGTTGTTCTGGCAGAGGAAGACCACAGGGGCCTTCCACACGGCGGCCATGTTCATTCCCTCGAGAAAGTCGCCTTCGGAAGTCGCTCCGTCGCCGAAGAACGTCAGCACCGCCGTATCCGGTTCGCCCAGAAGTTTCATGGCGTACCCGATCCCCGCAGCGTGAGGGATCTGGGAGCCCACGATGACGGCGATCGGCAAGGTGCGCTCCACGCCGGGGAAGACGTTGCCCTCCTCCCATCCGCCCCAGAAACGGAGAACTCTGTTGAACGGGACGCCGCGCATCAGCAGGGCGCCGAGCTCCCGGAACGCGGGCACCAGCCAGTCGGTCGGGCGCAGGGCGAGCATCGGCGCGCACGCCGCCGCCTCCTGCCCGGTGCAAGGGCTGAAGGTTCCGAGCCGACCCTGGCGTTGCAGCTTCAACATTCGCTGGTCGGCCTCGCGCGCCGTCACCATCCCGCGATACAGGCGGACGAGCTGGTCGGCGGTCAGGTCGGGCTCGAGCTTCTTGTCGACATGACCCTCCTCATCGAGGATCTGAAGGAAAGGCACCGTGAACTGGGCTTTGGGGACTATCGGCATCGGTCCTCTGTCCTGGGGCCCGCGCGGAGCGGTCCTCCGCGCCGGGCGCGAGTCGCCGCGGTCACCGTCCGCGGCCGGAAATCCAAGTCCCTTCTTTGGAGATACTTGGGCGGTGCGGGGCGCCGCGGGGTTGGCCGAGTTTACCCGATCCCGCCCCGGCCCGTCAGACGAAACGGGCCCGGAGGCCTGCCGCGGCCGCCGGGCCCGGAATCGCCGTCGCGCCGCCGCTCAGTTCTGGGGCTCGAGCCGCGCGAGCTCCTCGTCGATGATCTTGGCGAAGTTCTCGTAGGGCTGGGCCCCCGAGACGAAGCGGCCGTTGATGAAGAAGGCGGGCGTGCCCTGCACGCCGACCTTCTGCCCCGCCTGGATGTCGGCCCTCACCTCCTGCGAGCGGCGGCCGGAATCGAGGCACTCTTTGAACGCTTCCTGATCCAGGCCGATCTGCTCCGCATAGGTGTAGAGCTTTTCGACCTCCAGGGCCCGCTGGTTCTCGAACAGCTTGTCGTGCATCTCCCAGAACTTGCCCTGCTCGTAGGCGCAACCGGCCGCCTCGGCCGCTTTCTCTGCGTTCTGGTGGAACGAGAGCGGGAAGTCCCGGAAGACGATCCGGATCTTGTTCCCATAGTGCTCGCGGAGCTTCTCCAGCGTGCCCTTCGCCCGCTGGCAATAGGGGCACTGGAAATCGGAGAACTCGATGATCTTCACCGGGGCGTTCGCGGGGCCGATGGCGGGATTGTCGCCCTCGTCGATCTCCACCCGCGGCGGGTCGAGGAAGACCCGGACCTTCGTCGCTTTCTTGAGCTCGGCGATGAGCGCCTTGTAGGTCTCCTGCCGCTTCCGGCTCTTGAGGTAATCGGAGATCCGTCCCTTCATCTCGTCGAGCGACTTGCCCTGCATGCGGGACTTGTTCTGGTCGTAGAACGCCTTGATCTCCTCGTCCGTGGGGTCGGCGACCTTGGCGTCGACCTTCTCCGCCAGGTACTCCTCGGACGACTTGCCTTCCTTGGCCGCGGCGGCCTCCACGAGGCGGTTCTCGATCATGCGCTCCAGGTAGTCCTGGAGCACCTCGTACTCCTGCTGCCGGATCTTCACCAGGGCGTCGGAGGCCTGGTCGAGCAGCTCGGCCCGCGTGATCTTGGTGTCGCCCACCACCGCCACGAGGTCGGCTGGCTCCTTCTTTTCCTGGGTTCCGGCGAGACTCCAGCCGGCGACGGCGGTGAGCAGCGCGAGGGCGCTGGCGAGGGGCGTTCTGAGGGCAAATCGCATCGCGTCATCTCCTTGCCGAAAACACCGGCAGGCACCCCGGGGGCTTCGCCTCCCCGGAGGGGCCGCCTGCTGGGTCCTCCGATCGGACGAGGCTACTTTGCCCGGGGGGGGCGGGCAAGCCGGGGCCGGAGAGGTGCCGGACGGCCCCCGGCGGCGGATAATCTCCCGCGGCCCGCCGGCCGTGCGGAGGAACCGTGGCTCCCCAGGAAAAAGGACCAGCGACCCAGCTGCTCGCCCCCGGGTTCCTGGTAGCGATGCCGCAGCTCGCCGACCCCAACTTCAAACGCACGGTGGTGCTCATGCTGCGGAGCGAGGAGTCGGGGTCGTTCGGCGTCGTGATCAACCGGCCCAGCCCGATCGAGATGGGGCCCTTCTGCCGCGAGCAGGACATCCCGTACGCCGGCCCGGAGGACCAGCCGGTCATGATCGGAGGCCCCGTGGAGCAAGACTCCCACCTCCTGGTCATCCATGGAGGCCCCCCCCTGCACGGGCCCAAGAGCGGGCGGGAGATCCGGGTGACGGACGACATCCACGTCATCACCGACCGGGAGGGCCTGGCCAGCCTCGGCCGGGACCCGTCGATTCCCGTCCGGTGCTACCTCGGGTACGCCGGCTGGGGGCCCGGCCAGATCGAACGGGAGCTGGCGGAGGGGGCGTGGGTCGTCCTGCCCGCCGACAGCCGCCTCCTGTTCGACGAGCCGACCGAGGGCGTGTGGGAGCGGGCGCTCCGCGAGGCCGGTATCGACCCGATCGCGCTGGTTCCCGGCGGCGCCCCGAGCTGAGTCGCGTCACCGGCCGGCCGGCGGGATTTTCGGTTGTGGCCGGGCCGTCCCCTCCGTACCGTTCCAGGCAACCGGTCGGGTCC
>RFHH01000149.1 GCA_003696075.1 Acidobacteriota bacterium | reverse complement strand
TCGACAACGACTGCGACGGCACCGTCGACTCCTTCACCACCACCTGCGGCGTCGGAGCCTGCGCCGCCACCGGCACCTGCACCAACGGTGTCGACTCCTGCCAGCCAGGTACGCCGGCGCCCGACGATTCGTTGTGCGACGCCGTCGACAACGATTGCGACGGCAGCGTGGACGAGGACTTCGTCCCCGAGCAGACCACGTGCCCGCCGGCCGCCTGCGACGACACCGGGACGACGAGCTGCCAGGACGGGCAGGTCCACGACAGCTGCGATCGCCCGTGTGTCTCCCTTTGCCGCGAGTGGAACTTCGTAGGCCCCATCGTCGACCTGGGGTACGACGCACAAGGCATGTGTGACGACGTCGATAGCGACGGCGGCCACGCCGTCGAGACGGACCGCTGGGACCAGCCGACCTCCCGGTGGGAGGGCCACCCGTGCGGCCTTCCGGTGAACAACTTCCCCGTCCTGGTGGCGAACGGCTACGCGCTGCGCACCGACACGCTCTCGACCTGGTACCAGGAGGGGCCGGAGATCCTGTCGCCGCTGGAGGTGATGTTCGAACCGGTGTGGAACCTCGTGTCGCTGCCGCCGTGGGCCACTCCCATGGACGCGAACGCGGCGTGCGCCGAGATCCGCAACCAGGGCGGCTGCCCGGAGGAGATCGTCCGCTACGACTGCACGACGGCGCAGTTCGAGCCCCATCCCTGCGGGCTGCCGAACCCGTTCGACCTGGTCGCCGGAGAAGGCTACTTCGTGCGTGTTTCGGCCGGATCCACGTGGCTGCTCGGACCGGCGATCACGAACGTCACGGACCGCGCGTTCACGGTGAGCTGGGTCACCGACACGAACGAGAGTTGCCACGTCGAATACGGCACGGATCCGGCGAACCTCGACCAGACCGCAGAGGATCTGCGCGGCCCCGGAACCGCCGACGATCTTCACTATGTCGATGTCGCCGGCCTGATGCCGGAAACGCGGTACTACTTCGACCTCGTCTGCGATACGACGGGGCGGAACGACAACAACGGCAACCACTACGACGTGCGAACCGGACCCACTCTTTCGGCGACGACACCGGACAATGCGCGCGGAGTGGTGCTCGACTGTTCGGGCCAGCCCGCGGCTGACGTGGCCGTGTACCTCCAGATCCGAGACAAGGACGGCCAGGGGAGCGCCGGCCGCTCGACATGGCTCTCCGATCTGGTGGTCACGGGTGACGGCGGAAACTGGGTCATCGACAAGACGGCCGCACGCGTGGCCGATTTGAGCGCACGGTTCGTGTACAGCTCCTCGGGAGACGAGGAGTTCCAGTGGGCGAAGGCCGGTTCGGACGGCTCCGGCAAACAGACCGTGGATACGGGATCGGACGCCCCGTCGCCCGATCTTCCGCTCTCTTGCCCGGGAGGCTGTCCATGAACAGCCGGCCTTGCGATCGACGCGACTCGGTACCGAACGGAACAGAGGATGGAACGATGATCGCTCGTCGAATGATTTCGGTCGCCTTCACGTTGGCCGCCGCGCTCTCGGCCCCGGCGGGCCTGGGAGCACCCGCCCAGCCGAGCTCCCTGGCGGCAGCGCGCATCGGATCGGACGCTCCGGGCTCCGCTGCGACGGTGGCCCCGGACACGCCGGCATCCGTTCCGGATTGCGGGGAGCTGACCTGCAACGTCACCGGCTCGGCGTTCGTTGTTGCGTGGTTCGGCGAGGAGCCGGCGGTGGCCGCGCTGCGCATCGGGCGGACTCCCGATTCCCTCGGCGAGGACGCCCTGTGCGACGACCGTGACGACACTCCTGGTTGTGGGCTCGAGGCCAGGGCCCATTACGTGACGGTGACGGGTCTCGAACCCGAAACGACCTACTACGTGCAGCGCTTCGAGAACGGCCGGCCGGCCGGCCCGCTGTGCCGCGTCAAGACGGGTGCCGTGCTCAGGCCTCGCCTGCCGCAGACGCGCTACGGGCGGGTGGTGCAGGACGATGGCGTCACCCCCGCCGCCGACACGTTCGTTCGCTACGAGATCAGAGGTCCCCGCGGCCGCTCCGCGGCGTTGTGCGATCTGGTGCGTGCCGAGGACGAGGGCTACTGGGTGCTGGACCGGGGCGGAGTTCGCACCGCCGACCATGCCGCCTACTACACCCCGCGCCCCGACGACGTCGAGGTGGTCGCGGCATCGGCCGGGGCCGCCGGGCTCCGGACCCGGCAGAGCCGATTGGCGGAGGCGAACCCGCTGCCGGACATCGTGGTGCCGCGGACGCCGCCGGGTTCGGAACGCTGACCCGCCCCATCCGCCGCAGGCCCGAGCGCGCGGAATGGCCACGGGCCGGCCCTGCCTCGCGTGAGAGGAGCGCCGGGCCGCTGCTTCGAATCGGGCGGGCGGAATCGCAAGGGGGATGACCGTGATCAGCCGTGGAATCGCCGCATCCTTGACCGTCCTGCTGGCCGGGGCCGCGATGGCAGGTCCCGGCCCGCTTGTCCTGCCCGCGATCGACAGCCAGGGCATCCCCTCCGTCGTGTTGGACCGCGGCGAGTTTTCGAGCTGCCGGATCGAATACTGGGAGCCGGGACCGGACGTGCCCGCGCGTTGGACGGCGGAACGGGACCACGGCGGCCCCGACGCCCGCATCCAGGTCTGGCGGCTGCCGAACGCGCACCCGGGGACGCGCATCGGATACGAGGTGGTCTGCGACGAGAGCCCGGCCGCCCGCGGCGAGCTGGACGTGCCCCCTGCCGGGGAATCGTTCACCCTGCTGTCGGGCTCGGTGCGCGATCTTCGCACCGGGGGCCCGGGAGCCGGAGCGGTCGTGCTCGTGTGGTGCCGTGCTGCGCTCGCACGGGGGCACGCATGGGCGTCTCTCGCCATCGCGGGCGAAGACGGCCGCTGGTCGGCGCTGGCGCCGGGCCGGAGCATGGGCTGTCCCGCGGCGGAAGCTTCCGGCCAGCCGTCCGGTTTCCTGGTGAGCGCCGTCAGCGAGGACGGAAGGAGCGGCTCGTCGGCGGCCGGGTCAGCCGGGCCCGGGCCGGAGCTGGGCCTCGCTGCGAGTTCCAGCGATTGCCCCGATCTCGTCTGCAACGTGACGCACACCGCGTTCGTGGTGGCGTGGACCTCGGATCAGCCCACCACCGGCTACCTGAAGTACGGGCTGGCGCCCGACCAGCTGGATACGACGGTCTGCGACCTCCGGGACGATGGACCGCCCTGCGACTTCGTCGACGACACGCACTACGTCCAGGTCGCGTCACTGAACGCGGAGACCACCTACTACGTCCAGCAATACGAGGGTGGTGTGCCGAAGGGGGGCGTTTGCTCGGTGACGACCGGCCGGGTCCTGCCACCAGGAAGCCCCGACACCCGGTACGGGCGAGTGCTGAAGTCGGACGGGACCACCCCCGCCGACGGCACGTACGTCTCCCTCGTCATCGAACGGGGCGCGGAGAGCAGCGCTCCTCTGTGCTCCCTGATCGAGCCCGAGGATGCCGGGTACTGGACGCTGGACCGCGCCGGGGCGCGGACTCAGGACGGGAGCGATTACTTCGGGGCGGGCCCGGGGGACACGGAGGACCAGCAGGCCCATGGCGGCGGCGATGGCTGCGCTTCTCAGAGGGTCGGATACGAGGAGCCGAATCCCGCTCCGGACATGATCCTCGGCGCGTGCGCCCCGCCTTGCGAAGACGCCGACGGTGACGGTTACGGGGCGAACGGTTCGGAGTCGTGCCCCGCCGGCCCGGTCGCGGACTGCGACGATTCCGACCCCGACGTCTACCCAGGCGCCCCCCAGCTCTGCGACGGCGTCAACAACGACTGCAACGACCCCGCCTGGCCCGAAC
>RFHH01000148.1 GCA_003696075.1 Acidobacteriota bacterium | reverse complement strand
GGGCGGGTCCGGAACTCCGGCGCCCCGACGATGATAGCTGCCGGGGGCGTCCCTCATCCCGTCGGAGGTGCTTCCCCGATGGTGCGTCGGGCCGCCGAACTCGCTGGATGGAGGGAGGTTCCGGTCTCGAGCGGATCGACGACCGGGGATCGGGGCGAAGTGTCCGTCGTACACCGAGTTGCGCGTCGTTTCGCACCATCGGGGAAGCACCTCCGACGGGATGAGGGACCCCCCGGCAGCTATCATCGTCGGGGTGCCGGAGTTCCGGACCCGCCCCCTGGGACCGACATGACGCTTCCAGACCTTCCCGTCGCGTCGCGACGGACCGACGAGCTGATCCGGCTCCCCCTCCCGGCGGAGGGAGAGGGCCCCTACGACCTCGCCGCCATCTTCGGCAACGACCACCCGGTCGAGCTGGAGATCGGTGTGGGGAAGGGGCGCTTCCTGCTCCTGGCGGCGACCGCGTTCCCCGACCGGAACTTCATCGGCGTGGAGTACGCGCGGCGTTATCTCGAAAAGTCGATCGACCGGCTCGGAAAGCGCGCTCTCACCAACGTGCGGCTGGTCCACGCCGAGGCCACGCAGCTTCTGGATCGGGGGCTCGCGGACGAGTCGATCTCGGCCGTCCACGTCTACTTCCCCGACCCGTGGCCGAAAAAGCGCCACCACAAACGCCGGCTGATCCGGCCCGACGTGCTCGACCGGCTCGCCCGGGTGATGAAGGAGGGGGCGCTCCTCCGGATCGTCACCGACCACGAGGAGTACGCCGGGGTGATCCGCGAACGGCTCGCAGCCGATGACCGCTTCGGCGAGGCGGACACGGAGGCCGCCCTGTGGGCGCTTCCGGGCATGGACGACTACATCGCGCCGGGCGTGACGAACTTCGAGATCAAGTACCTCCGGGAAGGCCGCCGCATCCACCGCTTCGCCTACCGCCGGCTCTGACGGCGTCCTCCCCCGTCCGGGAGGAGCCGGGGACGGCGGCAGCCCGGATCGCTCCGTCCGGTGTCACGCTTCCGGCCGGTCCCACGCGCCGGATCGGAGCTCGGCGGATGCTCAGCGACGAAGCACGCGGCTGGCTCCGCGTCGCGAGGTGCCCGGGCCTGCCGGCCCGGCACGCGGCGGCGGTGGTGCGCCGGGCCGGCGGAGCGGCGAGGCTGGCGCGTCCCGCGCGGGAGCGGCTCCGCGCGCTCGGCGTGCCGGCGCGGATCGCCGCGAGGCTCTCCGATCCCGAACTCGACCGGTCGCTCGAGCGCGAAGAGGAAGTCCTCGCCCGCCTCGGGGCGGAGCTGCTCCATCCCGGCGATCCCCGGTACCCGTGGCCCGTCGCCGCCCTCGCGGTGCCCCCGCCCGTCATCGCCGCGCTGGGAGATCTCGACGCCCTGCGGCCGGTCGCCGTGGCGATCGTCGGCAGCCGAAAGGCCAGCGGCTACGGGCTGTCGATGGCGCACCACCTGGCCGCCGGGCTGGCCGCCAGGGGCGTGGCCGTGGTCAGCGGCCTCGCCCGCGGGATCGACGGGGCGGCCCACCGGGCCGCTCTCGACTCCGGCGGGGTCACGATCGCGGTCCTGGGAACGGGGATCGACAGGGTCTACCCGCGCGAGCACCGCCGCCTGGCCGGCGACATCGTGCGCCGGGGCCTGCTCCTCAGCGAGTTCCCGCCCGGCGCACCCCCCCTGCCGGGACACTTCCCCCGCCGCAACCGGATCATCGCGGGGCTGTCGCTGGCGGTGGTGGTGGTGGAGGCCCGGGCCCGCTCGGGCTCGCTGATCACGGCCGGATGGGCGCTGGCGGAAGGGCGTGACGTGCTGGCGGTGCCCGGGCGCGTGGGCGACCCGGGGTCGGAGGGCCCGAACGGCCTGCTCCGAGAGGGGGCCGCCCCGGCGATCGGACCGGAGGACGTGATCGAGTGCCTGCCCCCCGCCCTCCGGCCGGCGGCCCCCGGCCCGAGCCTCGGGAGTGCCGGGACGGGGGCGGCGGAGACCGGAAGGTCGCACCTGTTGGAGCTGTTCCCCCGCCACGATCCGGTCTCGATCGACGAGCTGGTGGAGCGCGCGGGAAGGGGGACCGAGGAGGTCCTCGCCGAGCTGTTCGACCTCGAAATCGGGGGGCTGGTGGAGGCCCTTCCGGGGGGCCGCTACCGGCGCCGGGCCGGCGCCGGGGCCCCGGCCCCGGAAGGTCGGCCGATTTGACACCCCCAGGGGCGGGCGTTATTGCTACCGGCGCCGACGGGTCGCCGCGTCCGCGCGCCGCCCCGCCGAAGGAGCGTCCGGTGGCCAAGA
The DNA here is from genome assembly GCA_003696075.1 of Acidobacteriota bacterium. Taxonomy (NCBI): domain Bacteria; kingdom Pseudomonadati; phylum Acidobacteriota; species Acidobacteriota bacterium. The sequence continues at coordinate 28,729 of RFHH01000148.1, read as the reverse complement.
GTCTCGTCATCGTCGAGTCCCCAGCCAAGGCTCGAACTATCAACAAGTTCCTGGGGAAGGACTTCCGCGTGAAGGCCTCGATGGGACACGTCCGCGACCTTCCCAAGAACCCGAAGAAGAAGGGAGACCCCGACTGGATCGGGGTGGACGAAGACCACGGCTTCCGGGCGCACTACGTGCTCCTCCCGGAGAAGAAGAAGACGGTGGAGGAGCTGATCGCGGCGGCGAAGGGGGCGCGGGAGATCCTGCTGGCGGCCGACCCGGACCGCGAAGGGGAAGCCATCTGCTGGCATCTCAAGGAGATCCTGTCGCGGAAGGTCGACGCCCCCATCCGCCGCATCCTCTTCAACGAGATCACCCGCCGCGCCGTCCGCGCCGCCCTCGACAACCCCCGCGACATCGACATGGACAAGGTGGACGCCCAACAGGCGCGGCGGATCCTGGACAGGATCGTCGGCTACCGCGTCTCCCCCTTGCTGTGGGAGAAGGTCCGGCGGGGGCTTTCGGCGGGAAGGGTCCAGACGGTGGCCCTCCGGATGATCGCCGAGCGCGAGGCGGAGATCGAGCGCTTCGTCCCGGTCGAGTACTGGACGGTCGAGGCCGAGGTCGAACCGCCGGACCGGCCCCGCTTCCCGGCGAAGCTCGTCTCCTGGCGCGGCGAGCCGGTCCCCTGGAAGGGCAAGGGGGAGGAGAAGAAACCGGCCCTTCCCGACGAGGCCGCCGCCCGCGAGGTGCTGGCCCACGTCTCCGGTAAGCCCTTCGAGGTCGCCGCCGTCGAGGCGAAGCGCTCGCGCCGCTCGTCGCCGCCCCCGTTCACGACCAGCAAGCTCCAGCAGGAGGCCTCCCGCCGCCTCCGCCTGTCGGTCTCCCAGACGATGCGGCTGGCGCAGGGCCTGTACGAGGGAAAGGACCTCGGCGAACTCGGCACGGTCGGCCTGATCACCTATATGAGGACCGACTCGGTCCGGGTGTCGGCGGAAGCGATCGAGGCGGTCCGGGCGCACATCGCCCGCGCGTACGGCGAGGAGTATCTGCCGAAGTCGCCGCGAGTCTTCCGCCAGCGGAAGAACGCGCAGGACGCCCACGAGGCGATCCGGCCCACCTCGCTGGAACTGACCCCCGAACGGGTGGCGAAGTATCTGAAGCGGGACGAGCTGCGCCTGTACACCCTGATCTGGAACCGCTTCGTCGCCAGCCAGATGGCCCCGGCGGTGTTCGACGTCACCAAGGTACGCATCGCCGCCGGCGACGCCGTCTTCGAGGCGACCGGCCAGGTGATGCGATTCCCGGGCTGGCAGGCGGTCTACAGGGAGGAGCCGGCGGAGGAGGAGGGGGCCGCCGAGGGGAAGCTCCCGGAGGGGAGCCTCCCCGAGGTGCGCGAGGGCGAGCGCCTGACCGTGATCGCGGTGGAGCCGCGGCAGAACTTCACCCAACCGCCGCCGCGCTACTCCGAGGCGATGCTGGTTCGCGCCCTGGAGGAGAACGGCATCGGACGCCCGTCGACCTACGCCGCCATCCTCTCCGTGCTCACGGACCGCGACTACGTGGAGAAGGTCGACGGCCGCTTCCGTCCCACGCCGCTCGGCCGGCTCGTCACCGAACTCCTCGTGGAGAACTTCGGCGACATCTTCGAGATCCCGTACACCGCCCGGATGGAGGCGATCCTCGACGAGATCGAGGAAGGACGCCGCACGGGGGAGGATGCGCTCCGGGAGTTCGTCAAGCGGTTCCGCAAGGACCTGGAGAAGGCGCGCCGCACGATGAGGAACGTCAAGCAGGACGTCGAGCGGACCGACATCACCTGCGACGCCTGCGGCGCGACGATGGTGAAGCGGTGGGGCCGGTTCGGGGAGTTCCTCGCCTGCGAGCGTTACCCGGAGTGCAAGAACACGAAGGATCTCGGGGAGAACTCCGAACCTCTGCCCAAGATCGAGGCGAGCTGCCCCGCGTGCGGGCGCGAGATGGTGGTGCGGCGCGGCCGCTGGGGCCTGTTCCTCGCCTGCTCCGGCTATCCCGAGTGCAAGACGACCCAGAAGATCGAACTCACCGAAGAGGGAACGCTCGAGATCCAGAAGGACGAGATCCTCGACGAGACGTGCCCCCGTTGCGGCAAGCCGCTCGCGCGGAAGAGCGGACGTTACGGCCGCTACATCGCCTGCAGCGCGTACCCCAAGTGTCGCTACACCAAGCAGCAGGAGGTCGGCGTCGACTGCCCCTCGTGCGGAAAGCCTCTCGTCGCCCGCCGGTCGCGCAAGGGGCGTCTCTTCTACGGGTGTTCCGGGTATCCGGACTGCTCGTTCGTGAGCTGGAAAAAGCCCGTTCCCGATCCCTGTCCCAAGTGCGGGGCTCCCTACCGGCTGGAGTCGGTCACCAAGCGCTCGGGTCGCCAACTGATCTGCGACAACAAGGACTGCGGTCACCGGGAGAAGGTCTCCGAGGAGCAGCCGGCCGGCGTCACCTGAGCCCCATGGTCCCCGGGAGCCCGACCGCGACCCGCAGCGGCCGTCCCGCGGCCTTTTCGCCGGACGGAGCCCTCCGGGACCGGCGGCGGGAGGCGCGTTGCACCGCCGGGCGGGGCGGCGCGTGAGCGGCGATCCCCCGCGGCCGGCCCTGGCTTGGGGCTCGCGGCTTCTCCCCCTGCCGCCTCCCGCCGACCGCTGGCCACGCCTCGAGGCGCCCGGCCTTTCGCCGCTCACCGATCCCGCGGCGGCGCTCGCGAAGGCCGCCCGGGAGGCGGCGAGCCGGGCGGCGAGCGCCGCGGGCCGGCGGCCGGTGGCCCTCGTGGTCCCGGACCGGACGCGCCCCTGCCTCGTCGATCGGCTCGTCCCCCTCCTCCTCGATGCGCTCGAAGAGGAGGGGACCGACCCCCGCAGGGTGACGATCGTCCCCGCCTCGGGAATCCACCGCCCGATGGACCCCGCCGAACTCGCCCGGTGGGTGGGACCGGAGGCCGTGCGCCGGGGGGCCCGGCTCGCCCCCCACGACGCCGACGCACCCGCCGCCGGACTCGGCACCAGCGCCCACGGGATCGCGGTGGCGGCGCATCCGGCCGTCGCCGGAGCTGGCGCGGTCGTGGCGGTCGGGAGGATCGTCTTCCACTACCTCGCCGGATTCGGTGGTGGGCGGAAGCTTCTCGTCCCCGGTGTCGCGGACCGGGCGACGGTGATGGCCGCCCACGCCTTCACCGTCACGGACGGCCGACGCCACGACGCCGCTCGCCCCGGGCTGCTCGAGGGAAACCCGTTCCACGAGGCTCTCGAGGCGGCGGCCGAGCTGTTTCCGGAGACCGTGTTCCTGCACGTGGCCACCGACGGCCGCGGGCGCCCCGCCGCCGTGGCGGCGGGGGGCCGCCGCTCCCACCTGGCGCTGTGCCGGGACTACGCGCGGCGCCACCGGGTCGTCCTCCCGCGCCGGCTGGAGGCGGTGGTGGTGTCCGCGGGCGGATCGCCCGCCGACCGCGACCTCGTCCAGGCGCACAAAGCGCTCGACGCGGTCGCGCCGGTGGTGCGCCCCGGCGGGCGCATCCTTCTCGTCGCGGGCTGCGAAGACGGTGTCGGAAACCCGGAGGTGGCCGAGGCGCTGAAGGCGGGCGGCCTTCAGGCCGTCCGGCGGGGCCTGCGGCGGCGGTTCCGGGTCGGCTGGCAGACCGCCGCGGCCCTGCTGGAAAAGACCAGGCGGTACCGCGTGTTCGCCCTGACCGGTCTGCCGGCGGAGCTCGCGCGGGCCGCCGGGATGGTGCCGGTCGCCTCGCTCGAGGAGGGGATCGCCGCTCTGACCCGGCCCGAGCCGGAGGCGGCGGCCGTGGCGCCCCGAGGGGCGTCCCTCTTGTACGAGGCTGCATCGGAGCCGAAAGAAAATCCGTGTCGGAATTGAAACGATCTCCGTTGCGTTGCCGGCAAGATCCTCGTAGTCTTTCTGCGCCATGGCACGGCACACGCACCCGCCGTCCCGAGCCTTGGCGCGGCTTCTGAGAGCCAGGCGCCAGGAACTCGGCCTGTCGTTGCGCGAGATCGAAGAGCGCGCGGCGGCCGAGGGGAGTCCGATCCCGTTCTCGACCCTCTCGAAGATCGAGCAGGGGAAGGCGGAGCCGGGACTGCGGCGGCTCGTGCTGTTGCTGCGGCTGTACAACCTTCCCGTCGAGCTGGCGGGCGAGCTTCTCGAGGTCGAGGAGCTGGCGGGCGACGACCCGGTCCAGGAGGATCCGGAAGCGCTGTTCGAGGAGGGACTGGAGGCCGTTCGCCGGGGGGATCACAAGCGCGGCCTGGCCAACCTGATCGCTCTCCGCTACCGCACGGTCGACAGCGCGGAGCACCGGCTCTTGCGCCAGAAGGCCACCCTGACGCTCGCCATCACCGTCGCGAACCTCGGAAAGACGCGGCTCGCCCGCCGGCTCGCGGAAGATCTCCTCTTCGAACCGCCGCATCCCTCCCTCCTCGTCAATGTCCTGACGCTGATCGGCCGGACCTGGCGTCAGCTGGGCTCGCACGAAGGGGCGCTGGCTTTCCTCGAGCGGGCGGAGGCGCACGTGGGCCCCGACGAGCACGGCCGGCGGGCCTGGATCCTCCACGAGAAGGCCCTCGTCCTCCAGGCCCAGGGCGATCTCGACGGGGCCATGCGCCTGATCGATGCGGCCCTCGAGGCCTACCGCGCCGCCGGGGACCACCGGGGGGAGGGGAACGGCATCGGAGCCAAGATCAAGATCGCCGAGCAGCGGGGGGATCTCCGGGGGGCCCTGGAGTTGGCCCTCCAGGGGTACGCGCTGGCCGAACGGCGCGGCTACAAGCATCTTTCGCTGTACCGGACGCTCGATCGCGGTAGAATTCTGTTCGCCATGGGGGACCGGGAAGGAGGCCTCCGCGTGCTCAACGAGGGGCTGGCACGGGCCATCTCCCTGGGTGACAAGGATGCCCAGTTCCACGCGCACTACCAGCTCTGGAAGGCCCACGCGGCCCTCGGCGACGAGGAACGAGCCCGCTTCGAGGAGGGTGCCGCCCGCTACTTCGTCCGCTTCGTCGACGAGGTCTCGGACGCTGCCCGCGAGGTCAGGGAGCTGCTGCTCGGCCGCTGAGAGCGCGGCCCGGCGCCGGACCGGATCGAGGCTCGGGGTCCTGGGCTCCGTGCTCGCGCTGGCGGTGCTGGCCGCCGGTGCCGCATCGCCCCCCGATTCCGAGATCAACCCCGCCACCGGGAAGATCGAGACCGTCGATACCGTCTCGGTGGGCGGGATCGAGCAGGTCCGCCATTCGGTCGACAGCGGTCATGGCCACCCCGAAAGCGCCCGCCTGTTGACGAGCAGCGGGGCCGCCTGCCACGACCCGCGCATCGCCATCACCGGCAGCGGGGAGACCTACGTGGTCTGGTGGGAGGAAGGGGCGGTCCCGCAGGTGCGCTACCGCCGCCGCGGCGGCTCGCCCGATTCCTGGAGCGCCGAGAACCGGATCGGCGAGCCGGGCGAGCCGGCGATCAACCCGGAGATCGCCTGGGACGGCACCTCGATGTGGGTCGCCTACGAGATCGACCTCAGCGGTGGAGGTGCCGGATCGATCCTCATCGCCGCCAGCGGCGGGGGGGACAGCGCCGATCCCTTCCCCGACCGATCGATCATCGGCACGACGCACTACACGGGCGACCGAGACACGATGATCGACAGCGAGGCGGGCGAGGTCTGGGTCTCCTGGGTCGACAGCGACTCGCAGCTCGGGTGGTCGCGGTACGACCGCACGCTGGGGAGCTGGACCCCGGTGGCCTACGAGCCGTACGACGGGCCCGACGGCATCGCAGCCGCCAGGGAGCGGATCCGCGAGCAAGTGCTCGCCGCCTCCGGCTCGTAGTCCGGACGATTTTCGAACGTCTCGGAGGAGCCAAGCCTCGGCTCCCCGGCGGGCGCGTTCGGCCGCGGGCTCGGCCCGAGGCTCGCGGGCGACCCCGGGGACCGCGCGCACTCTTGCCGGCTTTCGGGCAAGCGCGCCCGCGGTCGAGCCGGATCGACGCGGGACCTTCGAGCGCATCCGGGGTGTTTCGCTTCGAGGATTCCGGGGCCGCTCGGTCGAAGGGGCTTTCCGGCGAAGCTCGCCGCGCCCGAGGGCTCGGCGTCTCGGATCGCCTCCCGCTCGTGAGTGAAGAATTCCGGTCCCTTGTCGGGTTGGCGGGACCGGCGCACCGTCGAAGGTGCACGGCCAGGAGATTCGCGAGCCAGTCGGGCCGGCGCGTGCTCCGCGGCCTCGGTCGCGGGATCCGCTCCCCGGAAGGGGCCCTCGGCCCCGCCGGGTCGAGCTTCGCGGCGGCGGGAGATGCGTCCGCACCGGATCGTCGCCCGCGCGCCCCCGTCGGCGCCCGAGCGGCGCCCCGCGCCGGTTTTTTCGCGCCGGCGGAGTCTCGCTCGGTTGCCGCTCCGCGCCCCGATTGGTTTACTGCTCCCCGCGATGGCGCGCTTCCGGTTCGTTCACGCCGCCGACCTTCACCTCGACGCGCCTTTCAGCGGACTGGAGGCGCGCGCCAGGGACGTGGCGGCGCGGGCGAGGGACGCCTCCCTCGACGCCGTGGACCGGCTCGCCGACCTCGCCCTCGAGACCGGCTCCCGCTTCGTGCTCCTGGCGGGCGACCTCTACGAGGGGGAGCGGCACGGGGTGCGGGCGCAACTGCGGCTGCACCGCGCGCTGGAGCGCCTCGCGGCCGCCGGGATCGAGACCTTCATCGTTCACGGCAACCACGACCCGCTCTCGTCCGGGTGGTCGGCGATCCGTTCCTGGCCGGAGGGCGTGCACCTGTTCTCCGCCGAGAGCGTCGAGGGTTTCGAGATCCGCGAGGGGGCGGAGACGATCGCGCTGGTGCACGGGATCAGCTTCGGGAGCCGCGATCCGGGGGAGAACCTGGCGCGGCGGTTCTCCCGCCGGCGCGGCGGGCCGCCGTTCCAGATCGGCCTGCTGCACGCCAGCGTGAGCGGCTCCTCGGACGATCACCAGCCTTACGCTCCCTGCACCATGGACGACCTCGAGGCCGCGGGGATGGACTACTGGGCCCTGGGCCACGTCCACCGCCGCCAGGAGCACCGCCGCCGCTCCTGCTGGGTCGTCTACCCCGGCAACACGCAAGGTCGCAGCTTCAAGCCGAGCGAGCGCGGCCCGAAGGGGGCGACCGTCGTCGAGGTCGACGGATCCCGGGTCGTCTCGGTCCGATTCCGCCCGCTCGACAGCCTCCGGTTCATCGAGCGGGAGCTCGACCTCGCCGGCGCGCGCGGCCTTTCCGACCTGATCGACCGGCTCGAACGCCTGGCGCGTTCGATCGCCGCGGAGAATCCCGGCGTCGATCTCGCCCTTCGCGTCCGCCTGTCCGGACGCTCGGAACTCCACCGCCGGTTGGCCCGCCCGGGAACTCTCGAGGGGCTCGTGGAAGAACTCCGCGCGCGCCGCACGGCGCAGGACGGCATCGTCTGGTGGGCGGAGCTGCGCGATGCGACCCTCCCCGAGCTGGATCTCGAGGAGATCCGCGGGCGGGGCGATTTCGCGGGGGAGCTGCTGAGGGCCGCCGAGCGCGTCGGCCGCTCGCCGGAGGCGGCCCGGGAGCTGGTCGAGCGCGCCTGCGGCCGGCCGCCCTCGCTCGGCGGGATCCTCCGGCTGATCGGCGAGCCGTCCCTCGACCCCGACGAGGCGCGGGAAATCGTCGAGAGGGCCTCGCTGGCGGCGCTCGATCTCCTCTTGCCGGGTGACGGCGAGGCCGATCCGTGAAGATCCGCGGGTGGTCGATCTCCGGCTACGGGGGGCTGCGGGACCTCGTCGTCGAGAATCTGCCCGACGGCCTCACCGTCGTTCACGGGCCCAACGAGGCGGGAAAGAGCACCCTCCTTCGCTTCCTCCGGGAGATGCTGTTCGCCCCCTGGAGCGGGCGGGGCTCTTCGCTCGGGATGGCTCCGCTGGGTGGCGGCGCGCACGGGGGACGCCTTTGGCTCGAGGCCGACGGCGTGCGGTACACGCTCGACAAGCGGGTGCAAGGACGCCGCACGGTCTGCCGCCTCACCGACGCCGAGGGACGCGAGCTGGACGAGTCGGTGCTGCGAGCTCTCCTCGGCGGCGTCGATCGGGGCGTTTTCGAGGGCGTCTTCTCGTTCGATCACGCCGAGCTGGCCGAGCTGGGACGGCTCACCCGGAGCCGCGTCCGCGAGGAGATCTTCTCGGCCACGATCACCGGTGCGGGCCGCTCGGCGCGCGCGGCGCTCGAAGCCCTCGAGCGGCGAGCCTCCGAAATCCTGCGCCCGCGCTCGGGCGGGCAGCTCAACGCCCTCCTCGAACGATCGCAGGCCCTCCACGAGAGGTTCGAGGAGGCCCGGCTCGCCGCCGCCCGGCACCGCGAGCTGATCGCGGAGGAAGAGCGGCTCGCCGGCCGGCTGGAAGAGCTCAAGCAGCGCCAAAAAGAGCTGCGCCGGGAGCAGTGGTGGCTGAGCCGCCTGGTCGAGGTGCGCGCCGCACTCGACCGGATCGCGGATCTCCGGGCGGAGCGCGACGCGATCGAGATCGATCCCGGCCTCCGCCGGATGGCCGACGAAACCGGCGCGCTGGCTGCCGAAATCTCGCGGGTCGAGGATCTGGAGCGCCGGCTCGACGAGCTCGAGGTGCAGATCTCCGGCTGCGAGCAGGAACTCGTGGTGCGGTCCGCGGCCCTGGGGCCCGGGTTCGACGAGGCGCGGCTCTCTGCCCTGTCGGAATCCTCCCCCATGGCCACCGAACTGGCGCGGCGCGAAAGGGAGCTGGAGGAGCGGCGCGCCGCGCTCCGGGCGGCGGAAGAGAACGCCGCCGGCGCCGCCGCCGCCATCGCCGACGCGCGGGCCGAGCGGGACGAGCGCCGCGCGGTGGTGGAAGCGCTGGGCAGCGACTCGGCCTCCCTCGACGACCTCCTCGCCCGCCGGAGGCTCCTCGACGCGCTCGCCGAGGCACGGGTCCAGCTCGCCGCGGCCGAGCGGGCCGCGGAAGACCGCGCGGCACGCCTTCACGAGGCGCGCCTGCGGACCTCGGAAGCGGTGCGGCGCGCCCGCCTGACGGGGCTCGCGGGGCCGCTCTGGGCGGCCGCGGCCGCGGTCGTCGCGGCCGCCGCGTGGGTGGGTTCCCGCATGCCCGCCGCCGCCCTGCTGCTCGCCGCGGCCGGGGCGGCGATCGCCGGCCTCGCCTGGCGCCTCCGGCGGCTGTCCCGGGAATCCGCGGAGGACATCGCCGCCCGCGAGGCGGAACTCGCCGCGGCCGCCGAGCAGGCGGAAGGGGACTGCGAACAGCTTCGCGAGGAGGTCGGCGCCATGTGCCGCGAGCTGGGCGTCGACCCCGCGGCCGGCGCGCGCGACCTCGCCCGGATCCGGGCGGCCTGCGACGCGGAGATCGAGCGGGCCGCAGCCGCATCCCGTGCGGCAGACGCGCTGCGGGAGGCGGAGCGCGCCTTCCGACGCGCCGAGGAGCGCGGCAAGGAGGCCCTTCTCGCGGTCGAGTCAGCCCGCAAGGCCCTGGAGCAGGTGGAAGCCGACTGGCGCGAATGGGCCGCCCGCCAGGGCCTTCCCGAAGGAATCGAGCCGGCGCAGGCACGCGCCCTGTTCGGGGAAGCCGCGAAAGTGGCCGAGCTCACGAAGCGGCGCGCCGAACTGCACCGCGAGCGGGATCTCGCCGAGCGCCGGATCGAAACCTGGAAGGAGCGGGCTCTCGCTCTCGCGCGTTCCGCGGGGAAGCTCCAGGGCGCGGGAGAACCGCCGCTCGGCGTGATCGCCGCAGCCGTGAGGGAGCTGCAGGCCCGGATCCAGGAGAACGACCTGAGCGCCGAGCGCGCGAAGTCGCTCGACCGCTCGCTCTCACGCGCCGAAGAGGAGCTGGACGAACTGCTCGCCGGGGTCGAGGAAGCGGAGCGGCTGCGGGAGGAAGCCCGGCGAGGCCATCCCGAGGAGTGGCGCCGCCGCCTGCAGGCCCTCGAGAACGAACTCGCCGAGGCCGAGGCCGCTCTGGAGCAGCCGCGCGAGACCCTGGCGCGCGTGCGGGGGGAACGGGAAAGGATCGAGGGCTCCGCGCTGCTGGCGGAACTGGAACTCGAGCTCGATGCGCTCCGCGGCGAGGCGCGGCGCCTCTTGAGGGAATGGCGGATCGCGCAGACCGCCCGCCGCTTGGTCGCCGACGCGCTCGAGGAGTACCAGCGCTCGCACCAGCCGGAGGTGCTCGCCGCGGCCTCCGGAGCGTTCCGGTCGATGACCGCGGGCCGCTACGAGAAGGTCGTGCAGGCGGGGGAGACGTTCGCGGTCCTCGACGCGCGCGGGGGGCGACTCGACCCGGAACACCTGAGCCAGGGAACGGTCGAGCAGCTCTATCTGGCCGTCCGGTTCGGTCTGGCCCGGTACCTCTCCAGGAGGGGGATGCGCATCCCGTTCGTCATGGACGACGTTCTGGTCAACTTCGACCCGGAGCGCCGCCGCGCGGCGGCGCACCTGATCGGGGAACTCGCCGCCGACCGCCAGATCTTCTTCTTCAGTTGCCACCCGTCGGTCGTCGAGGCGCTGCGGAGGGAGGCGGGGCGGCCGCGAATCGTCGAATTGCCTCCGGTCCCGATTCCGTAGGGCAGCCGCCGCTCAGGGAACGCCCTCCTGGCCGCACTCGTTGGCGCCCTTCACGGTGTAGAAGTAGTTCTCCCGATCGGCCGCGGCGCCGACATCCTCGTACCAGGTCCGCGCCACCGTTCCGATGCGCCCGAAATCCTCCGGGTGCGGTGAGTAGGAGCGCTCCACCCGGTACTCCACCGCGTTCGGATCGGCATCCCATTCGAGGCGGACGTGCGCCCCGCCCACCACCCGCACCCTCAGGGTGGTGATGGGCGCCGGGACGGGCCGGCTCGTCCAATCGGCGGCAGCCAGCCGAACGTCGTTGCCGTCGGTCACCCCGCCGTTCGCCGGGCCCGTCGAGCAGGTCTCGTCGTTTTCCGCCCGGACCAGGTAGAAGAGGGTCCGATCCGCGGGCGGCGAAGGGTCGGTGTACGCGGTATCCGCGATCCCCGAGGCGATCAGGCTCGTCGCATCGGGCACGAAGTCGGGGGTCTCGCCGCGGTACACGGCGTACGTGCCGCCGGCGCCCGTGCCCCACGCCGCGGCCGGCTCCCAGGAAAGGTCGACTCCGCTCGCGGCGCATCCGTCGCGGTCCCGGGCGGACCGGAGGCCAGCGAAGGAGGGCGCCTCCCCGCAGCCCCCGCACGGCCCGTAGTCGGGAAGGCTGCCGTCTTTGAAGATCACGTCGTCGACGTTCCACCCGGAATACTGTCCCGCACCGTCCGACTGCTGCCTGAACTCGAGCTGGACCGCGGGGCGGCCGTCCGCGAACGGCCCCACGTCGAAAGACATCACCGAGAACGTGTCATCCAAGACGGTGGAGCCGCCGCTCCGATACAGAGGCCGTCCCTGCCCCGACCACAGCCAGATCGACGCGTCGTCCCCCGGCCCCGTGTTGAGCCGTTTGTAGAGAAGCAGGCGCGTGTTCGTCCAGTTGGAGGCGTCGAGCACCGGGGACCGCGCCGTCTCGCTGATGTTCGGCTCGTAGTCCCCCGGATAACCGCCCAATCCCTCGAGGTCGTGACCGAGGACCGCGTCGCCGTTGTACGCTCGCGGCGGATCGGGATTCCCCGACGATCCCCCCGCCCCGCGGGGCGGTCCCACCTGCCACTCGCCCCCGAGCGTCCATCCCGGCGCTCCGTCCTCGAACGTCGCTTTCCAGTACAAGCCCGGGATCTGCCCCACGGCGAAGTGATGGGGACCCGTCGGAAGCCCGCCGGTGCTCTCGTGGCCGTGCCGGTCCCTGGTCCTGACCCGGAAGTAGACCGGCGCGCAGGCCGAGAGCGTGTTCAGCGTCACCGCGTGCGAGACCACCAGGGCGGGATCGCTCACCGTGGTCCCGAGCGCCGGCGTGAAGCCCCACTCGACGGTCGTATCCCCGGGCTCGTCGGTGTCGAAGAGGATCGTCGCGCGCGCGTCGGTGATGGACTCCACCCGGAGGTTGCTGATGGCCGGTCCGGCGCAGTCCACGGTCCCGGTGTCGAACGACACCGCCGGGGAACCGGTCCCGTCGTCGGCGTCCCGGTAGGTCACCGTGACCACATCGCCGTCAGCGGTCTGGAGAACGCCATCCGAAACGGCGTCCCCCGTGGCGGTGGCGATCGAGCCGTCGAACCGCGAGGTGTCCGGGCCCGTTTCGGTCACCGTCACCAGCTCCGGCTCCGTTTCGGTGCTGCTGGTGACCTCGACGACGGCCACGTCGACCGCCTCCGGATCGCGGTTGAGATCGAGGTCGATCACGTGGAAGGCGACCGTTCCGGTGCAGGAGACGTCCTTGTCCTCGATCGTGACCCGCCCTTCGTGGCAGGGCTGGAGGCCGTCACCGAAATCGCCGAGCGTCTCGAAGTGATAGTGGATCCCGAAGTTGTCGTCTCGGGCCGTGTTGTTCGCCGGGTCGGTCGACTCGACGTCGTAGTAATACACGGTGCAGGACTGGAGGCCTGTCAGCTCGACCGCATGGGAGGTCGTTTCCGCAGGGTCCTCGGTCCTGTTGGAGGGCGGGGGCGCCTCGCCCCAGATCACCGCACTGTCGGAGGGTTCGTCCGTGTCCCAGACGATCGTCGCGGAGGTGTCCGTGACGTCCTGCTCGCCGACGTTCCGGATCGACGGCGCGGTGCAGTCGATCGTCACCGACGCGTCGTAGGTCACGTCGGTGGATCCGTCGCAGTCCACGGCATCGACGTACCTGGCGTAGAGAAGATCCCCCTCGGTCACGCTCACCCGACCGTCACCCGGCTGGGGCGGGTCCGTGGTGATCGGAATCTCCCCGTCGAAGATCGGCGAGTGCGAGCCGCGCTCGATCAGCGTCAGCACCTCCGGATCCGGCTCGGTCGTGCTCCAGACCTCCACGTCGACGGACTCGGCCACCGATCCGTCGGTGTCGAGATCGGCGTCGCCGACCACGACCTTCGCCGAGCCGCCACACGGGTACGCGGACCGCTCGAAGGTGATCTTGAACGGCTGCGCGAGGTCGGCGAGCGTCGCCACCGCTGTCCGGACGGTGGCGTAGAAGAAGTCGGGCGCCCCGCAGTTCGGAATCGTGTCGTCCGAGGTGTGGTAGTAGGGATAGTTCCCGGGGTGACCGCAGTAATCCTCGTTGTCGGTGATACCGATGATGGCGGGGTAACCGCGCCTCCAGAAAGAGGCGTGGTCGGATGCCGTGAGGCTGGGACAATAGAACGCGTCGACGGCGAGACCGGTGTGATAGGTCTCCGCAGCGTTCGCGAACGCCTCCCCGAGCCACTGGGAGAAGGAGTTGTAGCTGACGTCGAGGTTCTCCGGATCGGGGATGCCGTCGCCTTCCCATCCGATCATGTCGAAGTTCAGAACCCCCCGGATGTCCTCCCCGGCTTGTTTCGACCGCTCGGCGTAAGCATCGCTCCCGAGCAGCCCTTGCTCCTCGCCCGTCACGTTGAGAAACCGCACCGTGTTCCGGAACTGGTAGCACGCCATCACGCGAGCCGCCTCCAGGACGGCGACCGAGCCGGAGGCGTTGTCGTCCGCCCCCGGCGCCGGGCCCACCGAGGGCAAATCGTCGAGATGTCCGGTCACGATGTAGATCCGCTCCGGGTGCACGGCACCGGTGCGCTCGGCCACGACGTTGGGCGCGTGCCGGGGATCCCACTCGTGGTACTCCGGACGATAGCCGAGCTCGAGATAGCGGTTCCGGCAGTAGGCCGCGGCGTCCCGGCAGCCCTGGCTCGTCGAGTAGCGGGTGCCGGTCGGTGGGTTCGCGACGAGATCGTTCCAGACGCGGTCGATCTCGGCCGGGTCCACCGCGTCCACGATGCGCTGCACCAAGGGGTCGGCGGTCCCGCCGGCCTGCCCGGCCTGGGCCGCGGGGGAGGGAACCTCGAGGGGTCGCCGCGGCAGCGGGGCCTCGGAGAGGCAGGAGAAAGCCTCCTCCCCGAGCCCGGCCGCACGCGCGTTCACCAGCAGCTGGCCGTCCTCCTCCAGAAGCACGCCCAGCCGCCCGTACCGGAGGCGGTACTCCCGCGACCGCCGGGGCCCCAGCAGCCGGAGGTCGTCGTCCGGGCCGACGTTCGCCACCAGGGAACTGCGGTACCCGAGTCTCCCGATCGGCTCCAGCTCCTCCGCCGTCCCCTCCGCGAGCAGGCTCCCGCGGAACTCGAAGACGACCGGAACCCCGGCGCGCCGCAGGCGCGCGAGATCGTCCCGGCTCTTCCGCTCGATCCGGACCAGCTGCATCGGGCCGACGCCGGCCCCAGCCAACGAGACGCAGAGAATCAACGCCGCCGCGAACGCCGCGGCCCGACGCCCCATGGCTCGCCTCCCGGGCGGGACCTCAATATACGGCGGCCGGGCGTGATGGTGGTGAGGACGGCTGGGGAGCGGGGGCGAGGACCCGCATCGGCTCCACCACGCCGACGCCGCGGGCGAAACTCCGCAGCCGCTCGAGGAGCGGCTGGGTGACCTCCTGCCCCTTCGCCACCAGGAGGAGCCCGTTCTTGGCCTTGACCTCCTGGTCGAGGATCATCCCGATCCGCAACTCGGAGAGAGGCACGGTCCGGACCACGTGCCCGATCGAGGCGATCTCGACCTTCTCGAACGCCTCCAGGAGCTTCTCGTCGAAGTCTCCCCTCCGCCTCAACTCCGCCACGGCCGCCTTGGCGCTCTTCCCCGAGCCGACGAGCTGCTCGAACTGGCTCGCGATCCGCAGCAGCTCGGCGCCGAACGCCTCCGGTTCCTCCGGGGTCGTCGCACCCGCCGGCGGAAGAAGGTGCCCGCGGATCATCCGCGCCACCGACTCGAGGCGGGGGATGTGGGCGAGCAGATCGTGGGCCACCACGGGGTGTTTGAGGTAGGACTCGCGCTCTTCCGGCGACAGTCCCTGCCCGGCGTAGGCCTTGGCGAGCGTCTCGGGGGTGAGCGTCACGCAGCCGATCTGCGACAGCATCGCCGCCATCTCGTAGCGCCACCCGCCCTCGAGACCGAGGTTGCGGACGACCTGTCCGACGTACTCCTTGATCCTGGACGCTCGGCTGAACGCCGCCGGATTGAGGATCGCCAGCAGTTCGGTGAGGACCTTGACCGCGCCGTTGAGCGTCTGCTCGAGAAGAACCCTCTCCGCGGTGACCAGCCGGTATTGCTCGAGCGCCTGGTCCAGCATGACGGCCAGGGTCTCGGCGGGGCAAGGCTTGGTGAGGAAGCGGAAGATGTGTCCCTTGTTCACCGCCGCGATGGTGGCGTCCATGTCCCCATGGCCGGTCAGCATCAGGCGCACGGTGTCGGGAGAGCGCTTCTTCACCTCGGCGAGCAGCTCGATGCCGTTCATTCCCGGCATCTTGAGGTCGGAGACCACCACCGCGAAGGGCCCGCGCGTCTCGAGCATCTCGAGCGCTTCGGCGGCGCCGCAGGCGGTCTCGACCTGGAAACGCTTCCGCGTCTGCCGCCGGAGGGCGGCCAGGACGTTCGGCTCGTCGTCGACGAAGAGGATCTTCTCCGTCACGGCTCACACCCCCGATCCCACGGGGCTCGTGGCCGCCTCGCGCCACTCCTTCCAGCGGTCGGCAAGACCCCGCGCGGACAGGAAATCGGTGTCGACGAAGCTGTCCGCCTCCCGGTCGCCGTGCGCGAGCGCGTTCGCCGCGTGGAGAAGGGTGAGGGTCATCGACGGATCGGGACACCGCCCCGGATCGTGGTGATAGGCCACCGCCTCGACGACGATGTCCGGAAGGCCCCAAACCCCCAGCAGGTAGGCGCCGATCTCCGCGTGCGTACCCCCGATGACCGACCTCTCGGCCTCCGTCTCCGAAATGGCGTCGTCGCGGGCGGCCTCGATCGCCTCAGCGTACTTGTCGGGGAGGTTGGCCGCCAGCACCAGTTTCCCCGCGTCGTGGAGGATCCCGCAGAGGAAGACATCGTCGGCCGACTGCTTGTTCAGGCACTCGAGTTCCGCCAGCCGCCGGCCCAGTGCCGCCGTGTGGAGGGAGTGGTGCATCAGCGCATCGGCCGAGAAGCCGGGAACGGGGTTCCCTTCGAACTGGGAGAAGACATGCGCCCCGAGCACCAGGGACGTGATCGTCTCCACCCCGAGGAAAGCGACGGCACGCTCCACGTTGTGAATCGGCTGGACGAGGCCGAAGTAGGCGGAGTTCACGATCTGCAGGATCTTGGCGCTCATGCCGACGTCGCGGGCGATCAGCTCCCCCACGCGCCGCAGCGACGCGGTGGGCCGCTGGAGCTCCTCCACGACCTCCTGGAAGAGCGACGGCACGCTCGGAAGCGACTCGACCTGGGAGACGATCGCCTTGAGCTGCGGATTCTCCAGCAGCTCGCGGGTGGCGTAGGCGCGCCGGATCGTGCGGCGTAGCGTCTCCGGGTCGCACGGCTTGGCCAGGAACTGATGCGTCGGGCCGATCGACCGGAGAATCGCCTCGGACTCCGCGTGTCCCGAGAGGATGAGCCGGATGGTGTCCGGCCATCTCCGGCGGATCTCCTCGAGCAGCTCCGCACCGTCCATTCCCGGCATCTTCATGTCGGCCACGACGACATCCGCCGGCTGGCGCTCCATCGCGGCGAGCGCCTCTTTGCCGCTCCCGACGAACTCCATCTCGTATTCGCGGCGGAGGCTGCGCAGCATCCGCTTGAGTCCCGCCAGGACGTTGGGCTCGTCGTCGACAAACAGTATGCGCTTCAAGGCTGACTCTCCTCGTCCTCCGCGCCCGATCGGAGCGGCAGGCGGATGGTGAACTTCGTCCCGCGGCCGACCTCCGAATCGACGGAAATCGTCCCGCCGTGTTCCTCCACGATGACGTGATGCGCGATGCTGAGGCCCTGCCCCGTGCCCTTGCCGACCTCTTTCGTGGTGAAGAAGGGCTCGAAGATCCGCTCGAGGTTCTCCGGCGGAATGCCGCAGCCGTCGTCCTCCACGACAACCACTGCCTCCTCACCCTCGACCCGCGTGCGGACGGCGATCCGGCCCTTCGTCTCGGGCCGCTCCCCCCGGACCTCGGCGATCGCGTGCGCCGCATTGACCACCAGGTTGAGGATCACCTGGTTGATGTCGCTGACGATGCACGGAACGGCCGGCAAGTCCTCGGCGAGGTCGAGCTCCATCTCCGCCACGTACTTCCACTCGTTGCGGGCCACGGTGACGGTGCTCTGGATCGCCTTGTTGAGATCGGCCGGCTCGCGGTTCTGCCCGGGGTGCGAGAACTGCTTCATCGCCTGGACGATGCCGGCGACACGCCGGACCCCTTCCAGCGTCTGGTCGATCGCGCGGGGGATCTCCTCCAGCAGGTAGTCGAGATCGATCTCCTCGCGGTGCTGCCGGGCCTTCTCCGCCGCATCGGGAGGAGCCTCGCCGGAGAGCGCCGCGTCGTACCGCCGGAACAGTTCCACCAGATCGCCGAAGGCCTCTTGCAGGAATCGCGTGTTGTCACCGACGTACTGGATCGGGGTGTTGATCTCGTGGGCGATGCCGGCCGCGAGGCGGCCGATCGCGTCAATCTTCTGGGCGTGCCGGAGTTGCGTCTCTAGGGAACGCTTCTCGCGGACGTCGCGCAGGGAGACCAGCAGGTAGGTGCCGTCGCTGGTGCGCGCGCGCCCCAGCGTCGCCTCCACCGGGAAGCCGGCGCCGGAAAAGGGGTGCGCCGTCCACTCCTCCGGAGCGGCGCCACCATCATCGCCTTCGCCCATGCGCAGAAGGTCGCCGGCCCACCCTCCGGGAGGAGTGACGAGTTCCGCCAGCGGCAGGCCGGTGAGATCGCCCGTCGGCTGCCCGAAGGCGCTCTCCGCGGCGGCGTTGGCCAGGACGATGCGGCCCTTCTCGTCGGCCATGAGCACGGGGTCGGGAAAGGACTCCATGACCGCCTTCATCAGACGCTGGTTTCTCCGCGACTCCGTGACGTCCCGGACGATGCTCTGATAGCCGAGGATCTCCCCGCCTGCGCCCCGCCACACGCTCGCGCTGACCAGGCACTCTCGCTCCTCGCCGTCGGCGCGCCGGAGCCGCTGCGGCAGGCGTTCGACGAAGCCGTCCCGCGCGACCGCCTCGGTGAAGCGGCGCCGGTCCTTCTCCCGCGGGAAGAGGTGCTTGATCTTGAAGTTGCGCAGCTCGGATTCCGAATAGCCGGTCAGCTCGACCGCCGCCGGGTTGACGTCCTTCAGCTTGCCGTGCGCGTCGGTGATGAGAATGGCGTCGCGGGAGTTCTCGAAGAGCGACCGGTAGCGGGCCTCGCGCACGGCGAGTTCCCGTTCCCGCTCGCGGCACTCCGAGACGTCGCGCTTCACGGCGACGAAGCCGGTGACCTCGCCATCGCGACCGACGATCGGGGAGATCGTGGACTCCTCCTCGAACAGCGTCCCGTCTTTCCGGCGGTTGACGAAAACGCCGCGCCAGACGCGCCCATCGAGGATCGTCTCCCACAGCTCGCGGTAGAACGCTTCGCCGTGAGCTCCGCTCTTGAGGATCGAAGGCGTCCGGCCGACCGCCTCGGCGCGCGTGTACCCGGTGTTCGCCTCGAAGGCGGGGTTGACGTACAGGATGCGCCCGCTGGCGTCGGTGATCACGATGGCGTCGTGCGCCTGTTCGACGGCGACGGCCAGCCGCTCGCCGATTCCGGATGCCGAGAGGTCGCCGACCGCGATTCCCAAGATCCCGTGGAGTCCCTCGGGGCGCGCGCGCAGCGTTCGGCTCATGGAGGCCCTCTCCGCGGCTCCGAGCCCCACGGAGCCGAGACCCGGTCCGGCCGGCGGCGGGTCGCCCCGATCCCCGCCTCGACCCCGGGGCGATCTTCTGTATCGGCCGGCCGCGCGGGCGACTTGAGCGGAGGCCGGCCGGCGCTCACCCGGCGGCCCAGCGCGCGGCGGCCGAGGCGGCGAGGATCACCGTGAGGTTGTCCAGGCCCCGCGGGGTGACCGCCTCCGCCAGGCAAGCCGCGGCCCCGCAAGCCACCGCGCCGCGGAGGGTGACGGTGGCCGGCGCACCGGACGCGGCGAGCGCCGCCGCCGCCGCGAGGCCGCCGGCGAGCGCCACCGCGGCGGAGCCCTCCACCGTGCGCGTGGCGCGCCCCCCCGTCATCGTCGGCACGGCGTAGGCGTGACGCCCGGCCCACGCGCCCACCGGCTCGGCGAGCGCGTCACCCCAACCGGCGACGAGGTAACCGACGGCCGCGTACCGCCCGAAGAGGAGGGCGGCGATCAGCCCCCCGGCGGCCGTCGCCGCGAGCGGCACCACCACGAACAGTCCCCGGTGCGGAGCGTCCTCGGCGCGGGCGAGCGCCTCGAAGAGGGGATCGCCCCGCCCGCGCCATACCGACGCCAACACGGCGGCGCTGACGACGGCGCCGAAAAGAGCGCTCGCCGGAAGACCGCCGGCGAGGTGGTACGCGGCGGCTGCGCTGAAGATGGCGAAGTGGAAAGCCTTGCGCGTGCAGGCGGTCGCCACGCGCTTTTCCGACCGGAGCCAGGACGCGAATCGGGAGGCGGCGAGCGTCACGATCCCGGCGCCCGCCGCGAACGCGGCCCAGCGCAGGGCTCCCGTCATCGGCCCGGCGCCCGGCCGAACGGGGAAGGCGGAACGGGCACGGCCGCCCTCGGGGCTCGGCGCGTTCGCGCCCGGCTCGCGTGGCGGAGCATGCCCCGAGCATAGGCCCGCGGGCCGGATCGGCGGTAGCCGCGGCCGGTCACACGTTCATCGCTCGCAAACGACCAATCGTTCCGATTCCTGCGGGCGTCGCGGCGGCCTCCGGCGGTCTCGGCTAAGCTCGACGAGGTCCCGCGGCGGGCCGGGCCGCGCGGGATCGAGGATCCTGGCGATGAATCGTCACTGGGCGCTGATCGCGTGCCTGTGGGCCGCCGTGTTGGCGGCGATCTCCTGCGACGCAGGTGCCGGCGCGGCGCCCGCGGGCCGCGGGGAGGGGCACCGTCCCCGCGCCGCCGGCCAGCGGCCCGCCGAACCGCGGCACCGGGAGGCGGCCGGCGGCCGGCCGGAGCGGCGGCGGACGGCGGAGGAGGCGCGTGTCCCCGTCATCGTCGCCCCGGTGGTTCGCGGCCGGATGCAGGCCTACCTCGACGCCTCCTCGACTCTTCGGGCCGAAGAGCAGGTCGCGGTGGTGAGCCAGGCGACGGGGGTGGTCGTCGAGATCCTCGCCGAGCAGGGCGACACCGTGCGCAAAGGCCAGCTTCTGGCGCGCCTGGCCTACGAGGACCTCGAGCTCGCCGAGCGCCGGGCGCGGAACGAGTTCGAACGCCTGCGGGCCGAGCACGAGAGAGCGGCGGCGCTGGCCCAGGACCACCTCCTGTCCGAGGAGGAATACCAGAAGACGGGTTTCGACCTCGAGCGGGCGCGGCTCGACTGGGAGCAGGCGAAGCTCGCCCTGGAGAAGACCAGGATCACCGCCCCCATCTCCGGCACGATCACCGAGAGGCTGGTCACCCTCGGAACGCTCGTGCGCGAAAACGACGTCGTTTTCCGGATCGTCGACTTCGACAGCCTGGTGGCGCCGGCCTTCGTCCCGGAGAAGTACCTGCCTCAGCTCCGCGTGGGGCAGCCGGCGACAGTGCGGGCGGCGGGAGCGGGGGAGAGTTGGCGTCCGGCACGCATTCTCAGGATCTCTCCGGTGATCGACGCGGAATCGGGGACGGTGGAGGTCCTGCTCGCGATCGACCGGCGGGAGGGGCTGCGTCCCGGCATGTTCGCCAACGTCCAGATCGTGCTCGACGAGCACGCTGACGTGCCGGTCGTTCCGAAAAAGGCGCTGGTGCACGAGGACGAGCGGCCGCACCTGTTCGTCGTGGACGGCGAGGGGCGCGCCCGGCGGCGTCCCGTCGAACTCGGCTACGAGGACGCGGAGCGGGTGGAGATCGCCCAGGGCGTGGAGCCGGGCGAACTGGTGGTCGTGGTGGGTCAGTCGGCCCTCAAGGACGGCGCGCTCGTGGCGGCGGAGGACGAGGAGGGACGCCCGGTCCGCTTCGGCGAGGGGGCGGAGAGCGGCGCCGACGCCCCCGCGGCGGGGGCGTCTTGACGGACCGCGGCTCCGGCGGCGGGATGTTCGCCGTCACCGTCAGGAGGCCGGTGGCGATCCTGATGGTGACGCTCACCGTCATGGTGTTCGGGATGTTCAGCTACCGCCTTCTCCCGGTGGAGCTGATGCCGGACATCAACTACCCGTCGCTGACGGTGCGCACCGAGTATCCCGGTGCGGCTCCCGAAGAGGTGGAAGAGAACGTCACGCGACCCATCGAGGAGGCGCTCGGGGTCGTCGGAGGCCTGGTGCGGCTGTCGAGCGTTTCCCGCGCGGGGCTTTCCGACGTGACGTTGGAGTTCACCTGGGACACGTCCATGGGGCAGGCGTGGCAGGAGGTCACCGAACGGCTCGACTCCGTGTTCCTGCCCGAAGATGCCGGCAAGCCGCTGATCCTCCGGTACGACCCGTCGCTCGACCCGGTGATGCTCCTCGCCCTGGCGTCGGACCGCCCGGAGGACCAGAGCCCCAGCGGGCTCAAGCGCCTCCGGACCTACGCCGAGCAACGCCTGAAACGGGAGTTGGAGCAGCTTCCGGGGGTGGCCGCCGTCCGCGTCCTGGGAGGGCTGGAGGAGCAGATCTCGGTGGACCTGGACGAGCAGCGGCTCCGCCGCACCGGGCTGTCGATCCAGGAGGTCGTGCGCCGTCTCGAGGTGGAGAACGTCAACGTCGCCGGCGGCGACATCAAAGAGGGCGACACCCGCTACCTCGTGCGCACCCTGAACGAGTTCAGGACCCTGGACGAGATCGCCGACCTCGTCGTCGCCGAGCGGGACGGCCGGGAGATCCGCCTCCGGGACGTCGGAACCGTGACCTCAGGCTGGAAGGACCGGCAGGTCATCACGCGGCTCGACGGCTCGGAGGCCGTCGAGATCGAGCTGCAGAAGGAGGCCGATGCCAATCTCGTCACCATGGCCCGCACGGTGCGCGAGGCGGTGGAGGGGGAGGGCGGCTCGTCCGGGCCGGGCCTCGCCGCCGGCCTGCCGGAGGGCTGGAGGCTCGAGATCGTCAGCGACCGCAGCCGGTTCATCGAGGCCTCGGTGCGGGAGGTCCGCAACACGGCGATCCTCGGCGGACTGCTGGCTGTGGTCGTCCTCTACCTGTTCCTGCGCGACCCGCGCGCGACGTCGGTGATCTCGGTGGCGATCCCGGTCTCGCTCGCCGCCTCGTTCGCGCCGATGTACCTCGCCGGGCTGAGCCTGAACATCATGAGCCTGGGAGGTCTCGCCCTCGGCATCGGCATGCTCGTCGACTCCGGGATCGTGGTGGTCGAGTCGATCGCCCGCTGCCGCGAGGAGGGGGATCCTCTCCAGCAGGCGGTCGTTCGCGGCACGGCGGAGGTCGGCACGGCGGTGGTCGCCTCCGTCCTCACCACGGTGGCCGTCTTCCTGCCCCTGGTCTTCGTCGAGGGTGTCGCCGGGCAGGTCTTCGGCGATCTCGCGCTGACGGTCGTTTTCGCCCTCCTGTTCAGCCTCCTGGTCGCGGTGTTCCTCGTGCCCGCCCTGACCGCCCGCCTGACGACCGGGCCGGCCCGCGACCGCGCTCCGCTCAGGTCCCGGGTGTCGGAGATCTTCCGCTACCGCTCGCTGCCCCGGCCGGATGCGCCCGCCTGGGCGCGGGCCGCCGCGGCCGCCGCCGGCGCCTTCCCCTGGCTCGCGGCGGCGGCGCTCGTCGCCGCCTCGCGGGAGGTGAAGCCGGCCGCCGCCGCGCTGGCCCTGACCGCCGCCGCGGCGGGGCTGGGCGGGCTGCTGGCCTCCTTCATCGCCCGGATCCGTCGCGGGGACCGCCTCGCCGCGGCGCTCGCGCACGCGCTGGTGTTCGATCCCGCCCTCCTCGTGCTCGAAGGGGCCTGGCTCTTGCTCCTGGGAGCCGTCGCGGCGGTCTTCTTCGCCGCGGCCACGGCGGTGCGGGCCGGGGGAGCGGTTCTGGGCCTCGTGTTCGCCCCGGCGGCGCGGGCCACGGGGCTCTTGCTCGCCCTTCTCGACCGCACCTACCCGCGCCTGGTGCGGGCCTCCGTGCGGCGGCCGGCGCCGGTGCTGCTCGGTGCGGCGGCGGCGCTGGCGCTGACGGCGTGGGGACTGACCCGCATGGACCGGGCGCTGATCCCGGAGGTGCACCAGGGGGAGTTCGATCTCGCCGCCGAGTTGCCGGTGGGAACTCCACTCGAGGAGACGCTGGCGGCGTGCGCCCCGATCGAGCGCGCGGCCATCGACGACCCGCGGGTGCGCCGGGCGCTCCTGCGCGTGGGGGCCGACCCCTCCGCCGACAGCGAGCCGGAAGAAGGGGAGAACACGGCGCACCTGCTGGTCGCGCTCGCCCCCGAGGGACGGCCGGCCGGGTTCGTCGCCCGCGTTCGGCGCGCGGCGTACCGGATCGCCGGAGCTCTCCGGCACGCGGCCGAGGGTGGGCTCACGGCGGTTCGGGAGGAGAGGGTGATCGCCGACCTGAGGCGGGTCGCGGCGGGGATCCCGGATCTCCAGGCGCAGGTGAGCCGACCCGTGCTCTTCTCCTTCCACACCCCGATCGAGATCGAGATCCAGGGCTACGATCTGGCGGTGCTGCGCCGGCTCGGCGAGCGGGTGCGCGAGGAGTTGCGGTCGATTCCCGGACTGTCCGACGTGGAGTCCACGGCTCGCCCGGGAAGCCCCGAGGTCCAGATCACCTACGACCGCGATGCCCTCGTCCGGTACGGCCTCGACCTGCGCGACGTCGCGGACCTCGTCCGCACCAAGGTCCAGGGGTCGGCCGCGACGCAGTTCCGCCGCCGCGAACGCCGGATCGACATCGTCGTCCGGCTCGGCGAGAAACACCGCGCCACGGTCCGGCAGCTCCGCAATCTGGTCGTCAACCCGGGGGGCGCCGTGCCGGTGCCGCTTTCGGCCGTGGCTCGGATCGAGATCGCGGAGGGTCCCGCGGACATCCGGAGGGTCGGCCAGCGGCGGGTCGCGCTGGTCCGGGCGAATCTGAACGGCCTGTCGCTGGGCCGCGCCGGCGAGCTGATCCGCCGGCGTCTCGAGCGTCTCGAATGGCCGGAGGGGACGAGCTGGCGGCTGGCGGGGCAGGCGCGGGAGATGCAGCGGAGCCTGCGCTCGCTGTGGATCGCCCTCGGCCTGTCCGTGTTCCTCGTCTACGTGGTGATGGCCAGCCAGTTCGAATCGCTGCTGCACCCCCTCCTGATCATGATCACCGTCCCGCTCGCGCTGTTCGGCGTCGTGGTGGTGTTGGGCGGCCTGGGGATCCCGATCTCGGTCGTGGTGTTTCTCGGGATGATCATGCTCGCGGGAATCGTCGTCAACAACGCCATCGTGCTCGTGGACTACGTGAACCGCCTCCGCCGGCGGGGCCTCTCGGTGGAGGACGCCCTCGTCGAGGGCGGCCGGGTCCGGTTGCGCCCGATTCTGATGACGACGGCGACGACGGTGCTCGGCCTGCTACCGATGTCCCTCGGCCTCGGTGATGGCGCGGAGATCCGCACGCCGATGGCGCTGACCGTCATCGCGGGCCTTCTGTCGAGCACGCTCCTCACCCTGATCGTCCTGCCGACACTCTACTCGGGCGCCGAGCGGGTGGCGGCGCGGATCCGGAGCGGCCGCGGAGCGGAGGAGGTGCCGCCCCCGGTTCCCGCGGGGATGGACCCGCCATGAAGCGAGCGCCCTCGGCGGCGCCCCGTGGGGCGCTCCTCCCGTCGATCTCGGTGCGCCGTCCGGTGACGGTGCTGATGCTCTTCCTGGCGCTGCTGCTGATCGGCGCGGTCGCGCTGTCGCGGCTCCCGGTCCAGATGATGCCGGCGGGATTCGATCCGCCGTTCATGATGGTCTTCGTGCCCTATCCGGGCGCGAACCCCTCCGAGGTCGAGGAGAAGATCGTCCGGCCCCTCGAGGACGCCCTGTACACCGTCCGCGGCATCGACGAGGTGAACTGCCAGGCGTCGAGCGACAGCGGGCGATGCTGGATGCGTTTCCTCCAGTCGGTCGACATGGACGAGGCGTACCAGGAGGTCGCGGACCGCGTGGAACGTCTGAAGGCGACCTCCTGGCCGGACGACGTCGATCGGGTCCGGCTCCGCCGCTTCAATCCGACCGACGATGCGCCGCTGAAGGTCGGGATCCGGCTCTCCCCGTCGATCGACGACCCGTACTGGATTCTCACCCACAAGGTCGTCCAACCCCTGGAGCGGGTTCCGGGGGTCGCCCAGGTCGATCTCGAGGGTGTCCGCGAAAAACAGATCTTCATCGAGCCGGACCGGGATGCGCTGGAGGCGCACGGCCTGTCGCTCTGGAACCTCTTTCAGGCGCTGCGGCGCGCCGACTTCGCCATCTCCTCCGGAGACGTCCGGGAGCGCGGCGGCAAACTGCTCGTGCGCTCCGTGGCGCGCTTCCGCTCGATCGAGGATCTGGCGAAGATCCCCGTTCGTGCGGATGGCCTCGTTCTCGGAGAGGTGGCCCGGATACGGTACGACTTCCCTCCCGCGACGCGGGGCGCGCGGCTCGACGGCCGGCCGGCGGCCATGCTGGAGATCTTCAAGGAGAGCGAGGCGAACACCCGCGAGGTGACGGCGGCCTCCCGGGCCGAGCTGAACCGCATCTTCAGCGAGGATCCGGTGCTCGCGCGCTCGGCCGATTTCGATGTCCTTTTCGATCAGGGCGAGATCATCGCCGATTCGATTCGCCAGCTCCGGGACACCGGCCTTCTCGGCGGGCTGTTCGCCGTGATCGTTCTCTATCTCTTCCTCCGCCGCCTGCGGGTGACGCTTCTCATCACCATGGCGATCCCCGCCAGCCTCCTCGTGGCGCTGGTGGTGATGTTCCTCGCCGGCGAATCGATCAACCTCGTCTCGCTGATGGGGCTGATCATCTGCACCGGAATGCTGGTGGACAACGCGGTCGTCGTGACCGAGAACATCGACCGGTACCGCCGCGAGGGACATCCGGTTCCGCTGGCGGCGCTCTCGGGTGCGTCGGAGATCTCCCTCGCCCTGACGATGGCCACCGTCACCACGATCGTCGTCTTCCTGCCGATGGTGATCATGAGCCGGGAAGGGATGATGCGGTTCTTTTTCATCAAGCTGTCCCTACCGGTGGTCTCGGCCATCGTCGCCTCGCTGATCGTGGCTCTGCTGTTCGTCCCCCTCGCGGCGGCGCACTGGCTCCGCCCGGCCGGCGAAGCGAGTCGGGGACGGCGACTCGTCCGGCTGTTCGATGCCGCGTACAACCGAACGATCGCCCCGCTCCACCGCGCCTACCTCGCGATCCTCGGGTGGAGCCTCTCCCGCCGGGGCCCGGTGTTCGTCGGCGTGCTGGCGGCGGTGGCGGCCACCTGGTACCCGATGCAGCGGGTCGAGCTCGCCTTCCAGCAGGGCCGCCACCAGCGCGGCGGCCGCGAGATCTCGTTCTGGTTCAACCTGCCGAACAGCTACGCGCTGGGGGAAGCCGACCAGTGGTTCCGCCGCGTCGAGCAGGCCATCGAGCCGCTGCGCGAAGAACTCGACATCCGCCACGTGCAGACACGTTTCTGGAACAACCGCGGAATGGTGCGCGTCATCCTCGAGTCCACGGAGAAGAGCGACGTCACCGTGGAGGAGGCGACCGACGCCCTGTATCGGGTGATGCCCACCGCTCCCGGCGTGCAGATGTACGTCAACTGGCAGCGGGGCACCGGCAGCGACGCATCACTGACGGTGAGCCTCTACGGCGAGGATACCGAAACCCTCGCGGAGCTGGCGGACGAGGCGGAGCGGCGGTTGCGGCGGATCGAGGGTCTCCTCTCCGTGGAACCGGATCTCGAGGCAGCGATGGAAGAGGTCCGGGTCCGGATCTCCCGCGACCAGGCCCTCCGGTACGGGTTGGACCCTCGCGTGATCACCGGCACGCTCGCAACGGCGCTCCGCGGCCAGCGGCTGCCGCGCTTCCGCCAGGGGGAGAAGGAGATCGAGATCCTGGTGCAGTTCCCCGAGCACGAGCGTCAGGGCGTCGCCCGGCTGCGAAGCCTGACCGTCCCGGCCGCCGGAGGACGCCGCATCCCCCTCGACGCGGTGGCCGCCGTGAGCATCGCGAAGGGTTACGGGGACATCCGCCGGCGGGACCGGCGCACCGTTCTCGAGATCAAGCTCAACACGACGCGGGAGGAGCTCCGCGAGCTGAGGTCCCGGGTGGCGGAGGTGATGCAGGGCATGGAGCTGCCCCCCGGATACTCCTGGGACTTCGGCTCGAGCATGCGCTGGGAAAGGCAGGAGATGGGCAACTTCGGCTTCGCCCTCGGCATGTCGATGCTGTTCATCTACCTGATCATGGGATTTCTCTTCGAGAGTTTCCTGCTGCCTCTGGCCGTCATGCCGTCGATCGTCCTGTCGTGGATCGGCGCCTGGTGGCTGCTCTTCCTGACGGGATCGAAGCTCGACATCATGGCGGCGATCGGGCTCGTCCTCCTGGCCGGGGTGGTCGTGAACAACGGGATCGTGCTGGTCGACCTCGTGAACCGCCTCCGCCGCAGCGGGACCGCACGCGACCGGGCGATTCTCGAGGCGGGGAAGCTCCGTTTCCGTCCCATCCTGATGACCGCGCTGACGACCATCTTCGGCATGCTGCCGATGGCGTTCGGCAAGGCGAACTTCGTCGGCATCCCCTACTCGGGCCTCGGACGGGCGTTCGTGGGGGGGCTGCTCAGCTCGACGACGTTGACGCTGCTCGTGGTCCCGCTCTTCTACTCCCTGCTCGACGATGCCAGCCAGCTCCTCCGCCGGATCCTCTTCGGCGCGGCTCCGTCCCCCGCCTCCAGCGGAACCGGCTCCTGACCGGCCTCCGGCTCACCGCTCGATCCGATAGGAAAGCGAAAGCCGGTTCCGGTCGTAGTCGTACCGCGGATCCGCCGTCTCCTGATTGTAGAGGCGATACTCGAGAACGAGCTTGCCCAGCCCGCCCCACTGCCGCTCGGCCCGGAAGTCGATCTGCAGCGTCTGGTACGACTTGTGCGGATTCGGACTGTTGTCGAGCGGGTTCACCGGCTTGTCGAAGATGAACGCGTTGTCGTAGCTCTTGTCGCGGTAGCGCGCAGCGAGCCTGAGGCCCGTCCGCCGGCCCGACCACAGAGCCCGGATGCGATAGGAGTGGCGCGTGTAGTCGTTGTAGCCGGCGAACACGTCGTCTCGCACCGTGTAGTCGTAGTCGAGGTAGAGCGTCAGCCGCTCGGTCGGCTCGGCACGCAACGTCACGCCCAGGTCGTTGTAAGCGTACTTCAGAAGGTCGTTCCCCGGCAGCAACGACGCGTCCCGGTTCCGGGCGCGGAGGTTGTCGTAGTCGCGGACGGTGTAGGCGTAGTCCAGGTCGAGCGACAGCCTCCGGGTCAGCTCGAACTCGACGTCACCGCCGAAGCGGTACAGGAGCGCGTCGAGCGAAGAGACGTTGGGAACCTCTTTGTAGTTCCGCTGGACGACGCTGGCCGAGAAGGAGAATTCGCCGAACCTCACGGTGCGGTTGCGGTAGCGGGCCTCCACGCCGGCCGACGTGTACGTGTAGCGGTCGGAGATGTTCCCGCCGGCGGAGCTCACGTTCTGAAGGCCGGTGTCCCGGTCGAAATAGATCTGCTTGTCGTAGGCGAGAACGGGTCCGGCGTAGATCGTCGTCTCGCGTGACTTCCGCCGACCCAGGACCCACTCGCCGCCGATCCGGACTTTCGCCCCGTACTCCTC
>RFHH01000147.1 GCA_003696075.1 Acidobacteriota bacterium | reverse complement strand
CCTTGTCGACCGGCCGGCCGACCAGCTCCTCGAGCGCGGCGAGCGCGCGCCGGTGTGCCGCGTCCGCCTCGATCGCGCGGAGCCGCGCCTGCTCGAGCGCCGCCTCCGCCTGCCGCAGGTCGGCCTCGGGAAGCTGCTCCGCCTCGACGAGCCGCCGTACCTGGCGGACGAGTTCCTCGTGCTCCTCGACCGCCTTGCGGGCGACCTCGAGCAGGTCGGCCGTCTCCGCGGCGGCGGCGAAGGCGCCGATCGCCGCCCGCTCGACAGCGTGCTGCACCGCGCGCTCGGCGGCGGCCGCGGCCGCGCGTCCCTTGCCGGCGGCCTCGAGCCAGGCGCGCGTGCGGCCGGCGTCCCACAGGAGCTGGCGGATCTCGATCGAGGCGGTCCAGACCTGCCGCTCGCCGCTCGGCAGCTCGAGCGGGACGGGGCTGCCGAGCGCGCCGGGAGGAAGCACGAACCCGGGGTCGCGCGCGAGGCTGCGCGCCCCGGCTTGGAGCGCCAGCGAAGGCCGCCGGGCGCTCCGGGCCTCGGCGATGCCGGCGGCCGCCTCGTCGACGGCGGCGCGGGCGGCCGCCACCGCCGGGCCGTCCAAGGCGAGCCGGATCGCTTCTTCGAAGGTGAGGGGGACGGAGCCTGCCCGAGGGTGCGCTTCCTCGACGGAGGCGGCGCCGGTCGGCGCGGGAGCTTCCGGTGCGCGTGCCGCCGGTGCGGAGGCCGCGGCCTCCTGGACTCCGGCCATCGAAGCCGAGAGCAGGGCGACGGCGGCCGTCAGCGCGGGCGCGGGGCGGATCATCCGCGCCTCCCCCGGCCGCGCGAGGCCGGCTCCGCGATGCCGTACAGCAGCAGGTCGAGCATCTCGTCGGCGGCGCGCTCGGGATCCTCGTCCTCCTCGCGGTGGTAGACGAGATCGACGTGGACGCGCCGGAGCGCCGTCTGCAGCCCGCGAGCGAGCCGGCGGACGTTGGCGCGGCGGAACAGCCCCTCGCGCTGGCCGCGGCGGAGGATCGCTTCGAGCATCGCCTGCTCTTCCTGGTTGAAGCGGCGCTCGCTGCGCTCGTAGAGCTCCGCGAACTCGTCGGCGACCTCCCCGGTGACCTCGAGCACCTGCCGCAGCTCCTCGAGGTGGGCGACGCGGGCGAGGAGGAGCGCCCGGAGCTGTCGGCGCGGATCGCGCTCCCCCTCGACGGCCCGGCGCATCGCCTCGAGGACCTTCGCCTCCTCCTCGGCGAGCGCCGCGTCGGCGATCTCCACCTTGCCCCCGGGGAAGTGGTAGTAGAGCGCCGCCTTGGTGACGCCGAGCCGCCGCGCGATGTCGCTCAGCGACGTCTTCTTGAGCCCGTGCCGGGCGAACAGCGGCCGCGCCGCCTCGATGATCTGCTCCCTCGTCAGCCGAACGGCCATCCTTACCTCCGATCGACCATCTGACCGATTGACTAGATCGGTAGAATAGTATCGATCGGGCCGATGTCAAGCCCGACCGGCGCACGCGATTGGGCGGCGCAGCGTACCCGGGAAAGCCGCTCCATCGGCTGGCACGCGAGGCAACGGCTGCCGCATGCGCGTCGGTCCCGCGCGTCCGCGCGGCGACGTGCGACGCGGGCCAGCCGACGCGAAAACCGCGCGAGGCGATAGCTAAGCGAAAGTAGGGCCGGGCTCTCGCGACCGGCGGCCGGGGGAAAGGGTTCGGAGCGGCGCTCGTGGTGCCTGGACAAACTGACAAAGCCTGTAAGATTAGCTCCCCCGACCCGACCTGAGCCGGAAAGGCCGGCCCGCCGGGCGGGAGGGCGCGCGGCAGCGCGGCGCGGCCTTGTTCGCACCGGAGGGCTCCGCCCACGAAGGAGAACAGGAGACCATGCGCAGACGATCGACCCCGGCCTTGCTCATCGTACTTGTCGTCTCGACGCCGCTCTCGCTGGCCAACAAGGTGACGGAGCTGGACTTGCATGCTCCGAAGCCGCTGACGGTCAAGGTCGCCTCGACGAATGGCGTCGCCTACGACGGGGTCGTCTCGACCGGGAAACTGGTGTTCCGCATCGACGCCGACTGCCGCTACGACAAGAAGCCCGGCTTCCAAGAACACGACCTCAATCAGATCTTCTTCTCCGCGCCTGGACTCCAGACGGACCTCGAGCATCCGCCCCTGCTCGACTCGAAGAACGGCGCGTACTGGGTCAAGACCCCGCTCGACTTCCAAGAGATCGTCCTCGAGACGATTTACACCGGCGACGCGAGCGGTAAGTTCGCCGATCCGATCCAGGCCTGCAACGACGAGCTGGCGCGGCGGATGTTCAACGACCCGGAAACGCCGCGGGAGCAGTTCCTCGCCGAGGGTTTTTCGCTCACGGTCCCGGAGGGGGGCCGGCTCAAGGCCACGCTGACGTGCAACCCGGTGTCCGAAAAACTCGGATTCGCCGATTTCCACGACCAGACCGAGCGGTTCGATCTGAAGATCGAGTGCCTGCCGTCCGCCGCGGCGAAGGCGAAGCTGACCGGCTCGGGGGCGGTCGAGATCAAGGGCTTCACGGTCAACCGCGTGACCGACACGATAACCTGCCCCGGCAAGGTTCCTTTCAAAGCGACGATCGCGACCAAGACGAAGCTTTCCGGCCAAGCCTGGCTCGAGTTCCTACCTGCCGGTCCGGATAGCCCCAAGCCGGGCAAGGGCAAGGCGGTCCCCTGGTCGATGAACAAGGCCGGAGAGGCAACCTCGACGTTCGAGCAGCCATGGACCGGTCCGGCCGGCAAGACCGTGCAGGGCCGGACGCGCCTCGTCTTGAGCTGGAAGGGATCGGACGGCAAGACATACACCGCTACGTCGCAGCCCGTGACGTTCCAGCGGCGCTGCGCACCCGGCCGATCGACCGTCGTGGGGCTCGCCCCGAAGATCGACGACGACACGGTCACGATCACCAGCTTCAAGGTCGACAAGCCGAGGGCGACGATGGCCTGCCCAGGAAAGGTGATCTTCCACGCGACGATTTCGAGCACGATGCGGCTTTCAGGCGAAACATGGCTCGAGTTCCTTTCGCCGGAGGGGCGGCCCAAGGTCATCGGCAAGAGCCGCAAGGTCAAGTGGTCGGTGAAAGGCCCGGGCAAGGCATCCTCGAAGCTCGAGCAGTCGTGGAACGGGCCGAAGGGAAAATGGGTCAAGGGAAAGACCCGGCTCGTCGTGAGCTGGAAGGACGGCAAGGGCCGCACGCATGTCGCGCGGTCGAAGCCGGTCGCGTTCGAGCGCCGCTGCCAAATGACGAAGGCGAAGATCCGCTTCTGAGCGGAGGACCGGATACGGCGTGGACCGTGCGGTCCTGCCGGCCTGGAGCGGATCATGCCCATCCGAACGACGACACGCGTGCAGCGCCACGCCGTCCGGATCGTTCCCGTCATCGGCGTGGCATGCGGTCTTCTGCTCGCGGGCAGCTCGGCGCACGCAGCCGGCGTTCCCGGGGCCGCGCCGGAGCTGCTCGCCCCCGAGGGCGCCGTGCGGCGGCCGCGCGATCCGATCCGGATC
The DNA here is from genome assembly GCA_003696075.1 of Acidobacteriota bacterium. Taxonomy (NCBI): domain Bacteria; kingdom Pseudomonadati; phylum Acidobacteriota; species Acidobacteriota bacterium. The sequence goes on along the minus strand of RFHH01000147.1, from coordinate 5,667 downwards.
CGCGTGCCGGGGCTCGCCGAGCAGCAGGCCGGTCGGCTGATTCTCGAACTCGACGCACTCGACGTGACCGATGTCGTTGAGTTCGACGCGGAGCGCGATCTGCTCGCGTTCGAGCCGGTCGAGCCGCTCGAGTGGGGCGTTCACGAACTGCGGCTGGTGGAGCGATCGGCTGGCGGCGAGTCGATCGAGCGCGGCTCCTGGACGTTCGAGGTGCGTCATTCCGCGCGGCTGCGCGAGGCCGAGGTGGCCGCGGCAGCGGAGCTGAGCGGCTTCGGCCGCATCGCGAGCGGCGGTCCGGACGACCCGGGGCCTGCTTCCGGCTCAGAGGGTGTGCTGCACGCGACAGGGACGATCGCCGACGGGAGCTGGCGCCTTTCGAGCGAAGCGGAACTGGTGCACCACTCGGAGGCGGAGCTGCTGCCGCGGGGGCACGGCCACGTCGATCTCGGCGACTTCCTGCTCCGCGGCGAGGCTGGCCGCTGGTGGCTCGCGGTCGGTCACCATGCGCCCGCGCCGAACTCGCTGGTCGCCTCCGACCTGCGCCGGCGCGGCGTCTCCGCGGGCTACGGCCAGCCCGACGATCCCGTGTTCGCGGCAGCGTTCGCGTTGCGGACCCAGGAGATCGCAGGGTTTGCGGGCGGGCTGGGCGCGGGCGATCCGGGCGATCGCGTCGCCGGCGGCGCGGTGCGCGCGCGGCCGCTCGCCAGCGCACCGGAGGCGCTTGTCCTTTCCGCGACGTGGCTCGCCGGACGCGATCCGGGGCAGTTCGGCGAAGGGGTCGGCGGGGACACGGCGACCCACGCGAAGGGACGCGCTGCGAGCCTGGCCCTGGAGGGAACGGTCGTCGACCAGCGCCTGCAGTACGGCGCCGAGTACGCGCGCACGCGGTGGGATGCCGACGGTGACGGTACCGGCGAGCCCCGGCGCGACCGTGCCTTCGCGGCTCGCGTCGAGTACGAGGTGCTCGGAGGGCGTCCGGTCGGCGAGGAGCCAGCCTCGCTGAGGGTCGGCTTGGAACGGCGCCGTCTCGGGACGTTCTTTCGCAGCGTCGGCAACCCATCGGGAGCGGCCGACCAGGACCTGCTGCGCGCGACCGCGGCGTTTTCGCGGGCTGGGTTCGACGTGCAAGCCGACTTCGCACGGGAGACCGACAACGTGAACGGGCTTACCCCGCTGCCGCGCGTGCGGTCGTTGCAGGGTTCGCTGTCGCTGACGTTCGCGCCCCGCCCAGAGCGCGACCCGGAGTCCGGCACGCCATGGTACGGAGAACCGACCTGGTCCTTGAGCTGGGTCGGTCTCGACCAGGATGTCGTCCTTTCGGGAGCCGGTCTCGTGCAGGGTGCTCTGCGCCGCATGCGCGTGCTGTCGGTTTCCGCCGATTTTTCCTATCCGATGTGGAACTGGAGTCTAGGGCACACCATCGGGCGCGAGGCCGGATACGGGGACGAACCGCCCGGAACCGATGACGCGACGACCGAGCTGTCGTTCCACGTGGTCGGCCGCGATAAAGTGACCGTCGGCTTGTCCGCCCTGCACAGCCGCACGAGGGACCGGGAGCGCGCAGCCGTGCTCCGGAATGGGACCATCACGCTGGATGCCGACTTCGCGCTCGGTGCGGGGGTGCAGGCCGCCCTCGGCACGTCGTGGAACCGCGAGCGGGCGAGCGATGCGCCATCGGCCCGCAGCACGCTCGACACGACCGGCTTGCTGCGCTGGGTGATCGGGGAAGCCCGCGGGAGGCGGCCTGCGGTGGCGCTATCGCTCGAGGCGCAGCGCCACCGCTTGCGTGACAGCTCCGATCCAGAGAGCTCCGCCGTGACACATCGCGTCTTGTTGCGCCTCGCGCTACGCTGGGGAGCCGACTGATGAGAAACGACGAGAAGCGATCGCGCTGCTCGCGGCGGCGGCTCGTGCTGGTCGCGCTGCCCCTCCTGGTCGGGGCCTGGCAGGCCCATGCGGCTGTCACCGCGGTGAGTGCGACCCCTGCGTCGCGGTCCGTTCCGGTTTCTCGCCCGACCTCAGTCTCGGCCGTTTGGACTGTTACCCGGACGCTCGCGGGCGGGACGGCCGGGGCGACAGTCCTCTCGCTGTCGGGGACGTTTCGGGCGGGAAGCCCGACGGGGCAGGTGCTCGGGACAGTATCGCGCAGCCTGTTAGAGACCCGGCCGGTTGCCGCGACGACTGTGTTCACGTTTCGGGAGACGGTGCTCGTGCCCGCAGCCGTGGTCGATGCAGCGAACCGGCTCGGTACCTCGAGGTTGTTCTACGTCCGGGTTTTCGACGACGGCGCCGGGTCGGCGACCGGAGCCATCGAGCTGCGGATCACCGGTGGCGCCGCATCGGGTTTCAGCGTCGAGCGCGAGGCGCTTGCGTTCGAGAACGGCCGCGTGATCGAGGTCGTCGCAGTCGGCGAGGACGTGCGGGCGGTGGCGCGATTGAATCTGTCCGGCAGCGGCCTGCTGCGGGCCGTGTGGGAGATGGCCGATCCGGCAGGTGTCAGTGGCGATCCGGTTTACCGCCCACTGCTCACCGTGCGCCGGTGGGTGACCGGTCGCCGAGCGATCGAGCTGCGCAGCCCGCCGCTGCCGACGCACCTCGCCGGCCTGCACCTCGTGCGGCTGCGCATCACGGACCCGGCCACCGCGTTCGAGCCGCCCTTCGTGCGATATGTCGTGCGCGGCGAGGAGGAGCGCGCGCCGGATCGACTGCATGTGTGGTCTCCAGCCGCGGGGGCGATTCTCCGCGCCGGCACCCGCTTCGGCTGGGAGGCGATTCCGGGTGCGCGTGTCTACAAGCTGGAAATCTGGGATGCGGGCGCCGGAGGCCGGCGCGTCGCCGGCGTCGTTATCGGCAGCGACCACACGGAGGTCGAACTGTCGGACGTGACGCGCAGTCGTCTCACGCCTGGCCGGACGTACACGTGGCTCGTGCGGGCCATCGACGCTGCGGGCCGCGTGGTCGCACAGAGCGAAGTGCGGACGCTCGTCGTCCCGCACTACGACGCTCCGCTCGCCGGGGAACGCTGACATCTGTGCGACCACCCACGACGAGCGGGTCCGTGTGCGCGTGGCACCGGCATGGGCGCGGCATGCCGGCCTTGCTGCGCTCGCCCGCCGTGCAGCGCCGGTAGAGGGGCACGACCGGCAGAGAGCGCGCTTGCGGAATGGCGTGCGCTGCGGAGTGGCGCGCTGTCGGGAGCGCTCACGGCTTCCGGCGATCTGACCGCGCTCGAAAGCGCAGGCGGGCGCGCGCGCACGCCCTCTAGCGGCGCTGCAGGCGGCAGAAGCCCCGCTTCGCCGGTTTTCCGCACTAGGCGACGTCCGCGGAGTGCGGGGCGATCCCCACGCGCGATGCTACGAGATACGTGCAGAGTGGATGCTGATCAGCGTGCCGCCTCTGCCGCTGGTGAACGGGCGCGTGTTCTGCCGTCCGCGTACGCGAGAAACGGCAGGCGGGCGGCAAGCGGAGGGAGCCGCTGTCAGCACTCGGATGCAATGAACTCCGTCAGCGCTTCGTGGGCGCCGCCGATCCACGGGTTGCCGTGCGCCAGGAGGAGATGGTCGAAGTGCAGCGGGAGGAGCGTGGAAACGGCTCGCCGCAGCTCGCGCTTGACGGTCTCGGGGTCGGGGCCGAGATGCCGGTCGGGCACGAAGCCGAGCGGGCCGTCTCCCATCCGGACGATGCAGTCGCCGAGGACGAGGACCGGCGGCTCGCCCGAGAGCAGGAACGCCGTTTCGTCCGCGTGCGGCGTGCCGACCGCGTGCGTCGCCACCCCGAACGGCAGGTCTTCCCCGGCGGAGAAGGGCCGCAGACCGGGAAGCCCGCCCAGGTCGGCGCATCCCCGGCCTTCGCACCAGACCGGGATCCCGAACGTCTCGGCGAGCGCCTCGGCATCACGCCGGTGGTGCCGGTTGGTCAGCAGGATCTGTTTCGGCTCTCCCAGCTCGCGCAGCGCCTCCGCGCCCTCGGGCGGCTGCATCGGGTCGATGAGCAGGCCGTGGTCGGCGACGAAATAAGAGCTGACCGGCACGCCGATCCGCGGATGGACCGCGGTCCAGTGGAACACCCGAGGGAGGACTTCCCTCATCCCCATGGGACCTCCTCGATCGGGGCGGCCGGGCGCCCGCCCGCCCTCCACATGGCCCGGCCTTCAGCCTACCGCGGGTGTCAGCGGGTTTCGAGCGTCAGCACGCCGGCGTTCCCCGCCGAATCGGTCACGAGAATGTCCGCCTGCTCCACGGTGTCGGGGCAGTTCACGAAGAAGTCCACGATCCAGCAGTTGGGATCGTCGCCACACAGGACGCTTCTCTCGGTCTGGGTGGTGGGGGCGCGGACCAGCACCTCCACCTCGCCCATCCACGAGGACGGCTCGCCCGTGACCCACGTCCAGGTGTAAGGCGGGATCCCTCCGGAGACGGTGGTCAGCACGTTGTCGTCGGGGCAGACGTCGTTCCACAGCGGGTTGTCGCCGAAGACGAGCGTTCCGCCGACGGAGCGCACCACGGTCTGCGGGAAGGCGACGGGGAAGGGCGCGTGCTCGCCGGGCCGGACGCCGGTCCGGCGGCCCAGCCGGGCGGAACCCCAGGCGTAGCCGGCGACGAGACGCCAGTTCCCGTCGTCGTCGATCTCGCCGTCGGCGAGCGTCCAGACGTGGCCCGGCGAGGGCTCGATCTTCCAGCGGAGGACGAGCGACGACCGGGCCTGCCCGACGTCGTCAGGATCGGTCGCCAGCAGGTCGGTGCCCGCGAGTCCGACCGCGAGTTCGGACCGCTCCGACGGCGCGAAGGCGAAGGCCATCTCGAGACGGTCGAGCGCGCGCTCCTTCAGCCGGAGTTCGTGCGGCGCCCGGCCGGCCATTTCGGGCGGCAGCTCGAGCCGCAGGTCCTCTTCATGCTTGAGGTCGGCGGGATCGACCGGGCGGGGCCGGGTCAGCGGATAAGCGTAGGAAAGGTCGAACCGCGAGCGTTTCAAATACAGCTCTCCGACGGCACGCGCCTGCAGGAAGGTGTTGTCGAAGGCCGTGCGGATGCCGTCGAAGAACAGGGCCGAGCCGCCCAGGTTCCCTCGCCGGAACAGTCCGAGCGATGCCCCCCAGACGCTCCCGAGATCGTCGCGGCCGTACATGATCGAGCCCTGCAGGTCGGCACCGCCCACCGGAAGGACTCCGGTCCACATGAGCCGACCGAGGGCGGTTCCGTCCTGGCCGAGCGGACGTCCAGCGCCGAGTTCGAGCGAAAGGTCGCTCCCGCTCCGGCCGCCCTCGTCGGCCAGAACGCCCGCGATCGATGCGAGGCACACGGCGCAAACCAGCACGCCGCGCGCGAAGATGCGATCATCCCCCATCGCGTCTTTCCCCCTTGGTGTCGAGCGGCACCCCCCCGGTCCCTTTCGAGCAGAAACGAGCGCCGAATCTGTAGGCCCCTCGGATCGGATTACGCAACGGGTCCCGGCGCGTTAGCTGGACCGGTGGACGCCGGGTTCCCTGGCCGGAAACTGGGGAATCCTGGCGCCCGGAGCGCGGGCCCCGGGGCCGAGGCCCGGCGGGCGGTTTCCCGTCGCGTTCCGCGAGTCGCGCATTCGGAGGGAGGTGCACCCTCGATGGTGCGCTGCACCGGCGAACTCGGTGGCGGGCCGACAGTTCTGCCCGCGCCGGCGTGCACCGACCGG
>RFHH01000146.1 GCA_003696075.1 Acidobacteriota bacterium | reverse complement strand
GCGTCCGGGGCCGGAAGGCTCCCGGGACGCGAAGGGAACGCGCGGCGGACCGCCCGAAAGCGGAAGCGGCCGCCCCGCTGGGAGGCGGCCGCCGGATCGCGTCCCGCGCTCGCGCGGGCTCAGGCGCAGACCTTCTTGCCCTTCTTCTTCCTGCACTTGTTGGAGCAGCAGTCGGAGTTCGACGAGCAGCTCTTGCCCTTCGGCAGGCAGCTTCCGCCGGCGCAGGAAGCGTCGGAGGCGCAGTCGCCGTCCTGGCAGTCGGTCTTGCCGTCGCAGTCGTTGTCGATCTTGTCGGAGCAGGTCTGCCCGGGGACCTCGCTCGCCGGCGGCGTGCCGCAGTCGGCCGAGCAGTTGCACTCGTTCTCGCCGCCGCTGCACAGCCCGTCGCCGCAGTAGGGCGCCGTGCCGCAGTCGACCGAGCAGTTGTTCGAGTCCTCGGAGCCCTCGCAGACGCCGTCGCCACAACAGGAGGCGCTCCCCCCGCTCATCGAGCAGGTGATTCCCTTCTTCTGATCGGTGCACTTGCTGTAGCTGCAGTCGACGTCCTGGCCGCAGCAGAACTTGCCTTTCTTCTGGCGGCAGTCCGACGGGCAGTTCTTGCAGTCCTCGCCGGCGCCGATCTCGCAGATCTTGTTGCCGCACACGGCGCCGGACCCGGAGAAGCAGTCGTTCGGGCAGGAGTTGCAGTCCTCGCCCGACTCGCACAGCCCGTCGTTGTCGCAGGCGGGGCAACCGCCGCAGCCGGAGTAGTCGAGGGTGCAGTCGGCGTTGCAGGAGACCGAGCCGGAGGTGCAGCCGCGGTCGCTGCAGGAAGCGCCGCCGAGATCGTTTCCGTCGCACTCCTCGCCGGGCTCCTTGACGCCGTTGCCGCACTGCGCGCCGGCGGAGCAGCTCCCGAGCAGACCGGAGATCTTCGGGTAGATCAGGTCCATCCGGACGCCCTGGTTGGTGCAGCCGCCGAAGTGATGCAGGGCGACCACCTTGTGACTCGTCCCGGAGAAGACCGGGGATCCGGAGGAGCCGCCCGCCGTGTCGCAGTAGTAGCCGATATCGGTGTCGGGCGCGTTCCCGTAGGCCGGGGACACGTCCACGGCGCAGGTGCCGCCGTTCATGTCGGAGTCGATCGACAGCTTCTTCGGGTTGCCGCCCGGGTGATGCGCGATGTAGATCCGCTCCCCCCTCGGCGGCAGCCGCGGGTCGAGCGCGAGGCAGGGGATGCCGCTCGAGTCGCCGGTGGTGCTCATCAGCGTGAAGTCGAGCGTGGCGTCGGTCTTGAGCACGCTGTTGCCCAGCACGCTCCCCGACGGAGACGCCCCGCCCCCGCCGCAGCTCGGCGTCTGATAGCCCATCTGCAGCTCGGTCGCGCGGGCGTCGCTGTTCGACGCGACGCAGTGGTTGTTGGTCAGGAACTGGCCGTTGTCGGAGACCTTGAAGGCCGTGCACAGCCAGCAGCAGCCGATGAGGGCGCGCACCACGCCCTGCGAGTTGGCGTACTCTTCGGGGTGGCTGGTCTCGTAGCAGGCGACGTCTTTCCAGTCCTGCTTGCCGCAGACGCTCTCGGGTCCGGGCTGCGGCGGGCCGACCGGCGCGATCGGTTCCGTGCCGCGCCCGTAGCCGTCCGAGTCGAACCCGAATCCTCCGCCCGTTTCGGCGGTCAGCTCGAGAACGGCGGTGTCGCCCGGAATCGAGAACGCCCAGAACTCCCCGTCTCCGTGGGGGCCGAGACCGGTGTAACGGTGGCGGACCCGGCCGGAAGGGTCCCGGATCTCGAGGACGTCACCCGGAGCGAGTTCGAACCGGCTGAAGTGCAGGCGGATGTACGTCGCACCGGGATAGCGAACCACCCACTGCAACGTCTCTCCCGGCGCCGCCGCCGGGTACGGATGCGGCGTCGCCAGCACCGACGGTTCGAACTCCCCGACTTTCGCCTTCCCCGCCGGCGCGGCGCCCGCTGCCAGCGCCGCCACGGCGAGACAGGCGAGCACCGTGACGATCATCCTCCCTTTGGTCACGACGATCCTCCTCCCAGGTGTCGGCTGTCCCCCGCCCTGCTTCGATGGCCGCATTATCGCAAAAACCGCCAATCCCTTGGAAGGGTCGCACCCCGGGAAAAGCGGCGCGGAGTGCGCCGCCGGCGCCCACCCGGGGGCCCGAACCCCGGCGATCCCCGGGGGACCCGGTTCCCTTCCCTTTCGCGGCTCGGGGGCCCGGTACGCGCCGGCGCGCCCGGCCTTCGGCGCGCGATCGGCCACCGCCGGCGTCCCGGCGGCGCCCGGCGGCGGCGCCCGCCGGACGGTGCCTGGTGACCGCGAGGTTCACTCCCACTTGCGCCGTTCCGGCGCCAAATGAAAGTGGCGGGAAATTCGGCGGACAAGAGCGAGCGGGCGAGAAACGGGTCGAGCCGGTTTCATCCCGGACACGAACGCTGGCGCAGGATGAGCCGGCCCGCGCGGCTTCCTCTCGCCGCCCGCCGGGGCAACGGAACCGGTCCTTCCGGCCCTGAATCGACGGGCATCGGGGGGCCGCGGCTCCCGCGCGGGACTCGCAGGACGACCCGTGCCCTCCCGGTGGCACGGAGCCGGAGGTTCGTTCCATACTCGCGCCTTCCAGCCGGCGCTGCGAGCCGCGGGCCGTCCTCAAGGCTCGCGCCCGGCGTCGACCAAGGCGAGCTGATGGCCCCAGCGGGACGCATCGTGGTCGCCCTCGTGCTGCTGGCGGGATTGCTGTTTCCGGCACCGCCGCTCCATGCCGCGCGCCGCTCGGTCTGCGCCTGCGGTGGGCACGGCGATCGCACCTCCTGTTGCTGCTGCCGGGGCCCGGCAGGCCTCGACGAGTGCTCCGTTCGCGGAACGTGCGGGCCGGTGCGAACCGAGTGGACGCTCGAGGGACTACGACGGCCCGCCGGCACGCCGCCGCCGACCGAGCCCCGTGTTCGGGCCGCGAAGCGCCTCGGCGAACTTCCTTGCCGTTCGGCGTCGCTGGCGCCGTCCCCTCCACCGGAGCCTCCGACACCCCCTCCTCGCCGCTGTCGCGGCTGACCTCTTCGACAGGACCGGCGTGCCCAGCGCGCCCGCGTGGCGTGCGCACGCCCATCGATTCGAGGCCACACGCGCCGTCGCGTCGCGGTTCGCCGCCGCTGGAGCGAGCACGGCTGCGCTCCGCGACGCGGGCGCGGGAGGAAGGAGGCGACGAGGATGAGAGAGTGCTTGCGGCCGCGCGTCATGCCGGCCTTGCTCGTGGCGGTCGCGGTCGCGTTTTCGGCCGGTACGGCGTACGCCGGCGAGGATCGCGCCGCCGATGCTCGGGGAGAAGAAAAGGGCTCGAGAAGCGCAACGGCATCGGCGGAGCAGAAACCGTCCCATCGGGAACGGATCGTGGTGACGGCGACCATTCCGGATCTTCCGGCGGTGACCGAGGTCGGCCGCGCCGAACTCTGGGGCAAGGAGATCGAGCGGGGGCTCGCCCATGCGTTGCGGGACCAGCCGGGGCTCGATGCGTTCCAACGCGGGCCGATCAATCTCGACCCGACCGTGCGCGGCCTGCGCGAGGGCCAGATCGCGACGATCGTCGACGGCACGCGGACGTTCGCGGCGGGGCCGGCGCGGATGGATTCCGAGCTGAGCCACGTCGATCCGCACACCATCGACCGAGTCACGATCGCGAAAGGTCCGTTCGCGCTCGCCTGGGGCGCGGGCGCGCTCGCCGCCGTGCGCGTCGAGCGCCACAGGCCGGAATTCGCCTCGGGCGAGGCGAAGTGGGGCGGCCGCGCCGGATTCTCCGCCGGGAACGACGGGCGTGGAATCGATGCCACCGTCGCCGTCGACTGGTCGAGCCGGAACCAGCGGGCGTCGCTGGCTTTCGATCAGCGGCAAGGAGACGACTACCACGACGGGGCGGGGCGCCTCGTCCAGGGAGACTACCGGTCGCAGAATGCGAGCTGGCAGTACGGCTTCCGCGCCGGCGAGCACTGGACGATCGACTACCTGGGCTCCTATCAGGAGCAACATGACATCGACTATCCCGGACGGTTGTTGAACGCCGTCTACTTCTTCACCCGGCTGAACTCGATCGACGTCGTGCGCCGCTTCGATGGCGATCTGTGGCGGCGGGCGTCGATCCGGATCTACGCCAGCCGCAAGGATCACCTGATGACCAACGACGGCAAACCGACCGCGGAGCCCGACCCCGGAAGGATGCCTCCGTTTCCGCTGGCGGTGTCGTTGCCCACCTCGTCCGACACGACCGGTTTCAGCTTTCGCTTGGATGCCGCGCGAGGCTCCTGGTCCGCCGGTTTCGGGGCGGACGGATACCGCCTCGAGCAGTCCGCCCGCCGGCAAATCCGGCGCCGCGATACCGGCATGCAGATGTTCGACGATCCGGTCTGGCCCGATGTCCAGATCGACCACGCCGGGCTTTACGCCACGGTCACGCGCTCGGCGCAGCGCTGGTCGCTGACCGGCACGATCCGCGGCGACCACGAACGGGTGTCGACCGGCGAGCTTTCTTCGTTCTTCACGGAGCACGTCTCGACGCTTCGGGCGCCGTCTCGCTCCGCCCTGAGCGCCGCGCTCGGGGCGGCGTACCGGCTCGGGCCGGGACTGCGGCTCGAGGCCGGGATCGGCCGTGCGGTCCGGATGCCTTCCGCCCTCGAGCGGTTCTCCGACCGGTTCCCGTCGACCGCCTTCCAGATCGCCGCCGAGTTCGTCGGCGACCCGGGGCTCGCTCCCGAAATCGCTCACGAGGCCGATCTCGGTTTGAGCGGCACGACACGGCGTTTCGGGTTTCGGGTGGATGTCTTCTGGCGCCGGATCGAGGACATGATCACGGTGGCGATCGATCCGTCGCTGTCCCCACGCCTACCCTCGAGCCCCCCGCAGGTCTACCGTTACGTCAACGGACGCGGCGGCCGCTTCTGGGGCGGCGAGCTGGAGCTCGAGACCGAGTTGTCCGACACGCTGCGGTTGCAGGCGAGCGCCTCGGTGGTCCGCGGGCGGGACCTGACGTTCGACGAGCCCGCCTTCGGCGTCCCACCGGCCACCGGTTCCGTCCAGCTCCACTGGCAGCCGTCGGGTGAGTCGCTCTGGTTCGAGATGGGGATCCGCGGCGCCCTCCGGCAGCGTCGCGTCGCCACCGCCCGCCTCGAACTCCCGACACCCGGCTATTCCGTCGTGGCGCTCCGCGCCGGCGGGCGCGTCGCCGGCGCCTGGCGCTGGCAGGCCGACATCGACAACCTGTTCGACCGCGTCTACGCGACCCACCTGACCGCGCTCGACCCGTTCTCGAAGCAGCGCGTCCCCGCTCCCGGCCGCACGCTGCGCATCAGCCTCGCGAGAACCTTCTGACTCCACCGGAGCGAACCCGTAGCGGGTGAGGGGCGCCGACTCCGCGCCCCTCACCCGCGACGCCACCCACTCGGAACTCGGACAGATCCGGCCAAGGATCTTCCGAGGGAGGGAGACGCAGCAGCATTGGTCGTCGGAAAGAGGCGTGCTCATCGTTGCTTCTAGGTTGGACAGATCCGCCGCTCTCAAGTGGATGCCTCACCCCGCGCTAGTCTCGGTCTCCCAATCACAAAGTGGGACGGCCGGGCGCCCCGCCTGGAGCGACCCTGGAGGGCTCGTGCGGGGCCAACAGCCAGACCTCCAGCTGGCCCGGCGAGGCGCCGCAATCGGCGCCGGCCACAGTGTCTCATTCTAAGCTGCGCCTCTGCGCTACCTAGCACCGGTGACGACAACGTCCTGATCCGCGCTTCCGAGCCATCGGCATGTTTCCCGTGCGGATCATGATCAAGTCCTGGTCAAGGCCGTGCTGAAACACATCGAGCCGCCCAGATACCGCTACCAGGTGCGCCGCGGAGATGGAGCTGAGGCGGAAAGGGAACAGGCTCGTGGAATTGAGGACCGTTCTCAGAGCTACCGAACCGCTGGGATGAGCGTGCAAAAAGGCCTCGGCCAACCAGGCGATAACCTCCACCTGAGCTATGGCGAGTGAAAACCCAGCGGTATAGATGCCTTTTTCCGATGTTTCCTTCAGGACCTCCCAATCGACGAAGCTTCGCAAAACATTGCGGGTAGCCCTTGCAACGATTTCTCGATCTCCATAGTGCTCGAATAATCTCCGTCTGATTTGTTGTGCTGTCACAGTTGACTGTAACCGCAGTAATC
>RFHH01000145.1 GCA_003696075.1 Acidobacteriota bacterium | reverse complement strand
GGCGCGAGGACGATCTGGGAAACGGGACCGCCGGCGGAGTCGGCCACCACGCAAAGTCGCCGGATCGCTTCGTCCCAGAGGGAGCGGGGAGACCTTTCGACCAGTTCGAGGGCCGGCATGGCGGCCATTATCGGGGATGCGCGGGCGGGCCGGCAGAAGGCGACCGCCGGGCGCGTCGAGCGCAAAGCGGATCATCGGACGAGTGCTTCGCGCCGGCTGCGGCGCCGCGCCCCGGGGAAAGGCCGTCGCTCCGTTCGTCTGCGCCCAATGGAAGCTCGCGGGCGCTTGCCGGCAGGCCTGCGCCCGCCCCCCGAACGCGCCGCGGCGCCGGGATCGGCGCACCGAGGGCGAGGTGCATTCCGGATCGCGCGCACTCCCGCCCAGCTCGACGGCCGATCGAAGGTGACCGTCTCGAAGCGCCCGCTGCGCGCGGGATCGGGCAAGGGTGTCGGCGCACCGTCGAGTGGGCCGCCCTCGCGCGCCATCGCGGGAGCGCCCTCCGCGGAGAGAAGGATCAGGCGCGGCGCCAGAGCCGGCCCTCGCGGGTGACCCGCCCCTCCGCCTCGAACTGCAGCAGATGGGCGAGCGCCTGCCGCCGCCGGAGGAGCGCCGGAGCGTCGGGGGCGTCGGGGTAGGCCCGCTCGGCGATCGCGTCGAGCGTCGCCCCCTCGGTGCCGATCGCGGCGAGGACCATCTCGCCGCGCTTGTCGCGATGCCGCCGCGTCCGCTCGAGCGCCCGGCCCGGCAGCGGCGGTCCGTGCGCCGGGAGCACCCATCGAGGCGCGAGCGCGGCGGCGCGGTCGAGCGAGGCGAGGTAGGCGGCCATGCCGCCCTCGTCCGGGTCGACCAGGATCGTCGACAGCCCGCTCACGAGATCTCCGGCGATCAGGGCGCCGCGCTCCGGAACGTGGAACACCAGATGCCCGCGCGCGTGTCCCGGCGTCTCCACCGCCACCAGGGTCATCCCTCCCAGGTCGATCCGCGCGCCGTCCCGGAGCGGCTCCGAGGAGATCCCCTCCCGGAGGGGGGCACGGGCGAGCGTTTCGGGATGGCCCGCCACCGGCACACCCAGCTCGCGAGCCAGCGGCGAAGCTCCCCCGACGTGGTCCGGATGGTGGTGCGTGAGCAGGACGGCGTGGGGGCGGGCGCCTTCGGCGCGGCGCTTCGCGATCACCTCGAGCAGGCGCTGCAGCTCGCGGTGGTCGTCGGTCCCCGGATCGACGACCACGAAGCGCTCCCCGCCGGCGATCCAGGCGTTGGTGTGGGTGGCGGGGGGAAGAGTGCGCGTTTCGAGCGGACTCATCCAGATGCCGGGCACGAACTCGATGCGCGGCGCGCGCTGCTCTTCGGCGTTGATCGCGGCGAGTTCCCGGGCCAGATCGGCAAGGGGCGGCGGGTCGGAGGCGACCTCGGCTAGGCGGCGCAGAAGCGGCGGCAGGACCGGCGGGATCGCCGCCTCCCCCCGCCGCCATTCCTCGAGCAGGCGGGACGGCGCCACGAAGCGGAGTTCCTCGATCTCCTCGGGCCGCGGCGGTCGCGCCGGCAGCTCCGCGCCGTCGGGGAGTTCGGCGACGAGGAACCGGGTGCGGTAACGCACCGGGAAGATCGGGGGGGTGATCCGCTCCCCCGCTTCACGCCACTGCTCGGGTGGAACGACCAGCCCCGTCTCTTCCTGGAGCTCCCTCGCCACGCAACGCGCGTGGTGCCGCGGCGCCTCCGGGCGGTCGCCGGGATCGACGCCGCCGCCGATGAAGGCCCAGTTCCCCGGAAGGAAACGCGAGCGGCGCGAGCGAAGCCCGACGAGAACCTGGAGGCCGTCCCTGCCCCGCCGGAGGACGAGACCCACGGCGCTGTCTCGCGGCTCGGGCGGCTTCGCCTCGCCGGCCGCCGCGAGGATCCGTTCGTACAGGGACATGCGCGCACCGACGCTTCCGCCCAGGGGCGGAGCCGGGCGAGCTTTACACCGGCCAGCCGCGGGCGCAACAATCGACGCGCCGCCCGCCGGGCGGCGGACGCCCCCGGCCGGTGCCCGGGAGTCGCGGCCGGCCGTTCGCGGGCCGCGCTTCGGGGAAGGAGGCCCCGGTGTCCGAGACGCACAAGAGAGCGATGGCGGCGATCGTCGCCTGGGCCGCGGCGGGCCTCTGGGCTTGCGCGCAGGAGCCGCCGGCCGAGGCGCCCGGGCGGGCGCCGGCGGCGAAGGAGGCGAAGATGGCGCTGGAACTGACGTCGTCCGCCTTCGGGCCGGGAGAGGAGATCCCGGTCCGGTACACGTGCGAGGGGGAGGATCTCTCCCCGCCGCTCGAGTGGAAGGGACTCCCCGAGGGAACGAAGAGCCTCGCCCTGATCGTCGACGATCCGGACGCCCCCGATCCGGCCCGCCCGCGGATGACCTGGGTCCACTGGGTCGTCTACAACATCCCTCCGACCGCTTCCGGCCTGGAGGAGGGCGCGTCGGGACGGCGCATGCCGGAAGGGGCGCGCGAGGGTCTGAACGACTGGAAGCGGACCGGCTACGGCGGCCCCTGCCCGCCGATCGGGCGGCACCGCTACGTCCACAAGCTCTACGCCCTCGACACGACCCTCCCGGAACTGCCGGAGGCGACCAAGGCGGCGGTCGAGCGGGCGATGGAGGGGCACGTCCTGGCCAAGGCGGAGCTGGTGGGGACCTACCGGAAGCGGGGGCGCTGAGCCGCTCCGGCCCCGCCATGACGAAAGAGTTCGGATAAATCCGAACTCGCCAGGGGTCTCGCCGGCGCACGGCGCGGCGCGGGGCCGGCATCCCGCGTTGCGGGCCCGCCCGTTCGTCGTACAAGAAAAGGAAGCCGATCGCGACGAGGTCGCTCTCGGTCGGGGGGGGCGGCGTTCCCGAGAAGGACGGCTCAGGCGGCGCGCACCCCGCGAAGCCGGGGGCTCGTCGCCGGCACACGCGCGGCCCGGGGCCGCGCGGGGGGAGAACATGGGCATGAGTGCAGATCGCTGGCCGTCCTCGCTCCGATCCCTGCCGGTCTTCGCGGCGCTGATCGCCGCCGCGACGCTCGGCGCGCACGCCGCGGACACGACGCCCCCGGGCGACGTCGCGAAGGCGACCGCCGCGGCGCGGGATTCGGTCGTGACGCTCGAATGGGACAATCCGACCGACGCCGATTTCGCCGGCGTCCTCGTGCTCCGCCACGCCGGGTCGGCCGTTCCGGACGCGCCGGTCGACGGCCAGTCGTACAGCGTGGGCGACACGATCGGGAGCAGCGACGTCGTCTGCGTCACCACCTCCTCCGAGACGAGCTGCGACGACACCGGCGTGACCAACGGCGTCGAGTACCACTACAAGCTGTGCGCCTTCGACGGAACACTCAACTACGCCGGCGGCGTCTCGACGACCGGCCTTCCCCGTGCCCTCCCCTACAAGTGGGCCTTTACCACCCGGGCGGCGACCCTCGCCCCGGTCGGGGCGATTCCCTCCGCCTACATCGTCTCGGTCGGCAACGACCGGCTCCTGTACCGGATGGCCGAGAGCGACGGGCGGCGCGCAGGCTGGTCTCCTCCCGAGGTCAGCGGCGCCGTCCAGGCGCGGCCGATGGTCGGAGACCTCAACCCGGCGGTACCGGGCTCACCCGACTACACCGGCTTCGTCTCCTCCCAGGACGGCAATCTCTACCGCTTCGACATGTCCGCCGACTCCACCGCAGAGGGTGTCGCGCACGTCGCCCAGGATGCCGGCTGCCCGAGCGGTGCCCTCCAGGCGCCCGCGGTGGTGATGCTCGACGCGTTCGACAACAACCCCAACCCCGACGACGACGTGGTGGTGGTGGCCACGCGCTGCCCGGACTCCAACGGCGACGGGACCGCCAACGACAACAAGATCATGCTCTACTCGCACGATCTGAGCACCCTGTACGACACCTACGACGGCGACTGGGACGGAACGGGGAGCGCGGACAGTCCGGGGCTCGGCGTCAGCAACGCGGCACCGCGGATCCTTTACCGCGACGACACCAACAACTTCGTCTACGTGCCGTTCAACCCCGACGGCGACGACGACGAGTCGATCGTGGCGATCGAGGTCCTGGCGGCCAACGGCTCGCACACGGGGCCGCGCTTCGACATCCCCGTGTTCTCCGAAACGCGAGGGCTGGGCAGCGTCGACACCGATCTCGTCCTCTTCACGTTCGGCTACGGAAACAACCACTACCTCCTCTTCGGAGCCTCCGACGGGACCGGTCAGGGAACCCTCTACCTCTATGACGCGCTGACCCGCACCGCCGGTCCGGGCTCCCCGCTCAAGCAGAGGGGCAGCATCCCCTCCACCGACGGCCCGGTGAAGGGTGTGGCGGTGAGCACTCCCGTGCCGCTCGGAAACGGCTTCTACGAGCACTGGGTGGTGTGGTCGACCGACAACCAGGTCCACGGCGTTCGGATCAAGCCGGGGACGATTCGGTTCGACAGCAGCAGCCGCTGGGATCTCACGCTCCCGGACGACACCGATCCGGCCACCGGCCCCTCCGCGCCCATCGTGCTGCGCTGGGTCGGCGGTACGGAAAACACCCGCGCCTACGTCGGCGCCAGCGACGGCGTCCTGTACGAACTGGACGCGAAGACCGGGGCGATCGTGCGCACGTGGAGCGTCGAGAGCGGTGCGACGCTCGGGTCGCCCACCTTCGACTACAACGACGGCGTCCACCAGGGGATCGTCATCGGTTCGACGGCGGGACGGGTGCACTGGGTCTCGCTCGACTGAGACGCTCTCCGGGGAAGCCCCGGGCCGGACGCCGCATCGCGCGCGGCGCGACCGGCCGGCGTGGCGAGCGGCCGTCCCGGCAGCCGGCCCCGCCGGCCGCTCGCTCCCGCGTCCTCGTCCGGGCACCGGCTCGCGGAGTCGCGCGCTCTTCGTCCGTTTCCCGATCGCCGGGTCACGCCGGCCCGATGCGAGCCTCCCCCGCGCTTGCGCGGGGTCTCCGCGGCGCGTTCGATCCTGTTCGGGGCGCCCGCCGGCGCGCGCCGGCGGCGTTGACCGGAGCGGCACCGGGCGACCAAGTTCTCCCCGAAAGGGGAAGCCGGGTTGCTCGACACCCGACCGCCGACGCGCGCCGGGCAGGCGCTCTCCGCCCTCGTGATCACCGGGGGCGGGGCGTTCTTCCTTTGGACGGCGGCGCGATGGATCGGGCGCCCGGAGGCATGGGGGCCCGGCGTGGCGGCGTTGTTCGCGATGACGGTCGCCGCCGGACTCCTGTCGATCCGTCTTCCCGGGGCGCCGTCGTTCCTGTCGCTTTCGGACGCCTTCACCTTCGCGACCGTCCTGCTCTACGGCCCCGAGCCGGCCGCGGTGATCGCGGGCGTGGAGGGGCTGGTGGCGACCTACTTCCGCACGCGGCGGTGGGCGCCGTCGGCCACGTCGCTCGCGGTGATGTGCCTGTCGGTCGACTTGTCCGGCCGGGTCTACTGGGCGCTGCTCGGCGCGGAGCCGGGTGGAGCGGAGCCCGTCGACCTCCTGCGGATGACGCCGCCCCTGGCTGCGATGGCGGCCGCGCACTACACGCTCAACAGCTTCCTCGTCGCCTTGCTCATCGGCGTGCGGCGACGCCGGTCGATCGTCCGCCTGTGGCGCGAGAGCTTCTCTTGGGCGGCGCTCGGCTTCCTTGCGGGCGCGCTGGTGGCCGGGCTGGCGGTCGCGCTGTTTCGCACCCTGGGACCATCCGCTCTGCTGATCTGCCTCCCGGTTCTCGGGCTCACCTACGTCAACTACCGCGCGACCCTCGGGCGGCTGGAACGCAAGAACCGCGAGATCGCCGCCATGAACGAGCTGCACCTGCGAGCGCTCGAGGTGCTGGCGATGGCGATCGACGCCCGCGGGCAGTCCAGCTACGGGCACCCGCGGCGCGTGCAGGCCTACGCGGTGGGCCTCGCTGAGCTGGCGGGCCTCGACGAGGAGGGGATCCGCGCGGTGAGCGCGGGGGCCCTGCTCCACGACGTGGGGCGGCTCGGCATCCCCGACTACATCCTCAACAAGCCGGGGAAGCTGACACCGGCCGAGTACCTCAAGGTCCGGACCTACCCGGTGATCGGCGCCCAGATCGTCGAGGAGGTCGGCTTTCCCTACCCCGTCGTGCCGATCGTCCGCCATCACCGCGAGCACTGGGACGGCAGCGGGAGCCCGGACGGTCTCGCCGGCGAGGAGATCCCGCTGGGAGCGAGAATCGTCGCCATCGCCGACGCGGCCGACGCCATGATGCAGCCGCGCCCGTACCACAACGCCCTCTCCCGGGAGGAGGCGCTGGAGGAGCTGTCGCGGGCGGCTGGCCGGAAGTTCGATCCCGCGCTGGTCGAGCTGTTCACCGCCCATGCCGACGAGCTGCTCGCGCGGGCCGAGGAGCCGGCCCCGCCACCGGCCGGTATGGAGAGAATCGCCAGCATCCAGCGCGACTACGCGCTGTCGCTCTACGCCGAGACGAAGGCGCCGAGCGCCCTGGAGCAGATCGCCGCCGCCCGGCGCGAGGCGATGGCGATGCAAGAGTTCACGCGCGACCTGGGCCGGTCTCTCGGACTCGACCAGACCCTCGAGCGCATCCTGGAGCGGCTGCGCAACCTGATCAGCTTCGACTGCGGTGTGGTCTACCTCGTCGACGGCGGCAACGACACGATCCGCGCCGCGGCCGCGGCCGGCTCGGGCGCCGAGGAGCTGCGCGGCAACATCCTCATGGCGGGCGAGGGCGTCAGCGGGTGGGCGGTGGACAACGCCAAGACGCTCGTGAACGTCGTTCCGATGCCCGACTTCCGCGGGCGCAGCGCCCCCTTGGGGAGCCGCTTCCGGAGCGCTCTCGTGTCGCCGCTCGTCCACGAGGGAAGGGTGATCGGCGCGGTGACGCTCTACCACGGAACCGAGCGGGCCTTCACCAGCGAGGACGAGCGAATCCTGGAACTGGTGGGACCCGAGGCGGCGGCGGCGATCGAGAACGCGCGCACCTACGAGAAGACCCGCGAGAACGCGATGACCGACTCGCTCACCGGGCTGCCCAACCTGCGCTTCCTGTTCGCACAGCTCGAAAAGGAGGCGGTCCGCGCGCGCCGCCATCACCGCCCGTTCGGCGTCGCCGTCTTCGATCTCGACAGGTTCAAGCCGATCAACGACCGCTACGGCCACCGCGTCGGCGACGCCGTTCTTCGAGCCGTCAGTGGCTTCCTCCAGCGCCAGCTCCGCACCGGCGACACCGTGTGCCGCTGGGGAGGGGACGAGTTCGTGGCCCTCCTTCCCGACGCCGATCCCGAGCTGATCCGCTCGGTCGTGTCGCGCATCCAGAAGGGAATCGAGGAGACACCCTTCGAATGCGGCGCGCCCGAGCCGGTGCGGATCGGGGTGAGCGCGGGATGGGCCGGTTTTCCCGACGACGGCGACGATTTCGAGGAGCTGATCCGCATCGCCGACAAGCGGATGTACGCCGACAAGGCGGCGCGCCAGAGCGCGGCCCGGGAGGTGGGGGCGACCTAGTCGGCCCGTCCGGCGATCGGAGTGCGGCGGTCCCCGCCCGCGATCGCGCGCATCCCGGGAGGATCGCTCGCCGACCGCCCGGAGCCGGTGGGGGCGTTCGCCGCGCCGCACCCCCCGCATTCGTCGCGAGGTGCGCTCCCGGTGGTACGCAACGCCCGTCGGTCCGCGACGCGGCGGGGATGCCGATCCGCGAGGGCGGCGGGATCTCGCCGGCGGCAATCACCCGTCACCGTGGCCCGGTGCGAACGGCCGGCTCACCGGGTGCGGCCGCTCGCGACCACGAACACCGCGTCGCGGCGCCACCCGTGCGGGGCCGGGC
>RFHH01000144.1 GCA_003696075.1 Acidobacteriota bacterium | reverse complement strand
GCCCGGGCGGGGGACGCGGAGCCGGCGGAAGGAGCGCTCGCCCGCGAGATCGACCGCGTCGGGCCGCTGCTCTCCGGCGCGGCGGCGCGGGGAGCCTACGCGGAGGCGCTCTCGGCGCTGGCATCCTTGCGCCCCGCGATCGACCGTTTCTTCGACGAGGTTCTGGTGATGGACGAGCGGGCCGAGGTCCGCCGGGCGCGCCTCGGCCTTTTGGCCCGCTTCGACGAACTCGCCCGGGGGATCGTGGATGTCGCCGAGCTGGCCGTGGAGGGTCCGCGAGCCGCCGGCGGCTGAGAGGGCGACGAGATGAGCCAGAAGATGGTCTACTCCTTCGGGGAAGGTGCCGCTGACGGCGCCGCATCGATGCGGAACCTGCTGGGCGGGAAGGGGGCCAACCTCGCCGAGATGGCGCGGCTCGGGCTGCCCGTCCCTCCGGGCTTCACGATCACGACGGAGGTCTGCACTTACTTCTCCCGTCACGGGGGCCGCTACCCGGACGGCCTCGAGGAAGAGGTCGAGGCGGCCCTCGAGCGCGTCGAGAAGGCGATGGGGAAGCGGTTCGGCGATCCCCGCGATCCGCTGCTCGTCTCGGTGCGCTCGGGTGCCCGGACCTCGATGCCGGGGATGATGGACACGGTCCTCAACCTCGGACTCAACGACGAGACGGTCGAGGGCCTCGCCCGTGCCTCGGGGGACCGCCGGTTCGCCTACGACGCCTACCGGAGGTTCATCGCCATGTACGGGGATGTCGTGCTCCAGGTGCGCCCCCGGACCAAGACGGAGCACGATCCGTTCGAATCGATCCTGGAAGCGGTCAAACGGGAGCGGGGTGCCCGCGAGGACACCGAGCTGGACGCCGAGGCTCTCCAAGAGCTCGTCCGGCGCTACAAGGCCCTGATCCGGGAACGAACGGGGGAGGACTTCGTGCAGGACCCCCGCGCCCAGCTCTGGGGCGCCATCGCGGCGGTGTTCCGCTCCTGGGACAACCCGCGCGCGGTCGAGTACCGCCGCATGTACCACATTCCCGCCGAGTGGGGCACCGCGGTCAACGTTCAGGCGATGGTCTTCGGAAACCTCGGGGACGACTGCGCGACCGGCGTCGCGTTCACGCGCGATCCGGCCACCGGCGAACCCCGCGTCTTCGGCGAGTACCTCGTCAACGCGCAGGGGGAGGACGTGGTCGCCGGCGTCCGCACTCCCGACCCGATCAGCCGGATCCAAGCCGAAGAAGCCGGCGCCGATCCCGCGCGGTCGCTCGAGGAGAGGATGCCCGAGGTCTATCGCCAGTTGACGGCGGTGGCAAAGCGGCTCGAGGCCCACTACCGGGACATGCAGGACATCGAGTTCACGATCGAGCGGGGACGCCTGTTCCTCTTGCAGACCCGCGCCGGCAAGCGGACCGGGCTGGCCGCGATCCGGATCGCCACCGACATGGTGGACGAGGGGCTGATCGACGAGAAGACGGCGCTGGGCCGGGTGGAGGCCGAGGCGATGGAGCACCTGCTCGCCCCGGTCTTCGACCGGCGCACGCTCGCGGCCGCCGAGCGGGAGGGGCGCCTGCTCGCCGTGGGCCTGCCCGCGGGGCCCGGTGCCGCGAGCGGGCGGTTGACCTTCCATGCCGAGGACGCCAAGGCGGCCGCGGCCCGCGGCGAGCCGGTGATCCTGGCGCGGATCGAGACGTCGCCGGAGGACGTCGGCGGCATGGAGGCGGCCCGAGGCATCGTCACCGCTCGGGGTGGAATGACGAGCCACGCCGCCCTCGTCGCCCGGCAGCGCGGCAAACCGTGCGTCGTCGGTTGCCAGGGGATCCAGATCGACTACCGGAAGGCGGAGCTCAGGGCCTCCGGCCGGACCCTCCGCGAGGGCGACTGGATCAGCCTCGACGGCACCACGGGAAAGATCTACGCGGGACCGATGGAGCCGCGTCCCTCGGAGGTCGTCCAGGTGCTCGTGGAGGGCAGCCGCAGGGCGGAAGAGAGCCCCATCGCCCAGCGCTACATGCGGATCCTCGAATGGGCCGACGCGCACCGCCGGCTCGGGGTGCGGGCCAACGCCGACACGCCCCGCCAGGCGGAGGAGGCGGTGGCGCTGGGCGCGGAGGGGATCGGGCTCTGCCGCACCGAGCACATGTTCTTCGAGGGCGACCGGGTGACCGCGATGCGCCGGATGATCCTGGCCGAGGACGAAGAAGGCCGGCGCGCGGCCCTCGAGGCGCTCTTGCCGATGCAGCGCGAGGACTTCGCCGGGATCTTCCGGGCGATGCAAGGCCGTCCGGTGACGATCCGGACGCTCGACCCGCCGTTGCACGAGTTCCTCCCCCACGGCAAGGGGGAGATCGAAAAGCTCGCTTCCCAGCTCGGGTTGCCGTACGAGCGCGTCGCGCAGAAGGTGAAGTCGCTGCGGGAGTCGAACCCCATGCTGGGGCACCGCGGCTGCCGCCTCGGTCTCGTCTATCCGGAGATCACCGAGATGCAGGCCCGGGCGATCCTGGAGGCGGCCTGCGACGTCGCCGCCGAGGGCGGGGAGCCGCGGGTGGAGATCATGATCCCGCTCGTCGGGCACGTGGAGGAGCTGCGCCGGCAGCGGCAGATCGTCGAGCGCGTGGCGGAGGAGGTGTTCGCCGACCGGGGCCGGCGGGTGCCGTTCCAGGTCGGAACGATGATCGAGCTGCCCCGAGCGGCGCTGTGCGCCGAGTCGATCGCCTCCTGCGCCGACTTCTTCTCGTTCGGCACGAACGACCTCACGCAGACCACGCTCGGTATCTCGCGGGACGACGCCGGCGTGTTCCTTCCCTTCTACATCGAACACGGCATCCTCCCGTTCGATCCCTTCCGCAGCATCGACGAGGAGGGGGTCGGGGCGCTCGTGCGGGCCGGGACCGAAGGGGGCCGGCGGGCCCGCCCCGACTTGAAGGTCGGGATCTGCGGCGAGCACGGCGGCGATCCGCGCTCGATCCGGTTCGCCCACGAGGTCGGCCTGGACTACGTCTCCTGCTCCCCCCGGCGGCTGCCCGTCGCGCGCGTCGCGGCGGCGCAGGCGGCGCTGGGCTCGGCGTGAGGCGGCGCCGATGGCCGGCAAGACGTTCGTGCTGGACACCAACGTGCTCCTGCACGACCCGAAGAGCCTCTACCGGTTCCGCGACAACGAGGTCGTGATCCCGATCGTCGTCATCGAGGAGATCGACCGCTTCAAGAAGGAGCTCACGGAGGTCGGGCGGAACGCGCGGCAGGTCTCGCGGGAGCTCGACCGGCTCCGCCACGAGGGCCGCATCGTGGAGGGTGTTCCGACCCCGGACGGCGGCCGGATCCGGATCCACCTCGGCGTGCCGCACCCGGCGGAATTCCCGTTCTTCGAGAACCCGGACACGGCCGACATGCGCGTTCTGGCGCTCGCGTGGGAGCTGACCCGGCAGCAGCCGCCGGTCGTGCTCGTCACCAAGGACACGAACCTGCGGATCAAGGCCGACGCGATGGGCGTGCGTGCCGAGGACTACGAGGAGCGGAACGGGGAAGCGGAGGTGGAGCGGCTCGGTCCGGAGGAGCGCGAGGTGGCGCGCGAGGTGATCGACGCGCTCTTCCGCGACGGCGGGATCGCCGCGGACCGCGCGGGGGGCGACCCCGGGCCGAACGCACCGGTGCTGCTGCGGGATGCGGCCGATCCCCGCCACACCGCCGTGGCCCGGCGGGAGCCCGGAGAGCCGCTCTTCAAGCCGGTGAAACTCCCGCGGAGCGTATGGGGGATAAGGCCGCGGAACCTCGAGCAGCAGTTCGCCCTCGACCTGCTGCTCGACGACCGGGTTCCGCTCGTCAGCCTCGTCGGGCGCGCGGGAACCGGCAAGACGCTGCTGGCGCTCGCGGCGGGGCTCCACCTGACCGTGGACAGGGAGGTCTACCGGCGGCTCGTCGTCGCGCGGCCCATCTTCCCGATGGGGCGCGATCTGGGTTACCTGCCGGGGGAGATCGACGAGAAGCTGCGCCCCTGGATGCAGCCGATCTTCGACAACCTGGAGCTGCTCCTCATGGGCCACGGCGGGGACAAGGACACCCCTGCCCTGGATCCCGTCGAGCACCTCGTGGAACGGGGGGTCTTGGAGATCGAGGCGCTGACCTACATCCGGGGCCGGTCGCTGCCCCGGCAGTTCATGATCGTCGACGAAGCCCAGAACCTGACCCCGCTGGAGGTCAAGACGGTGATCACCCGCGCCGGGGAGGGCACCAAGGTCGTCCTGACCGGCGATCCGGACCAGATCGACAATCCCTACGTGGACGCCCGCTCCAACGGCCTGTCCCTGGTGGCGGAGCGGCTCCGGGGCGAGCCGCTGGCGGGGTCGATCTTCCTCCGGCGCGGCGAGAGGTCGGGGCTGGCCGACCTGGCCGCCGAGCGCCTGTGAGTCTCCGGCCGGCCCGGGGCGGACGGTGCGGCGAAGGGCGGCCGGGCGGTCGCCCCGGCACCCCGCTCGGCCGCGAATTTCCGTGTTGACGGCCCCGGGGGCCGATGTTAGGTTCCGCGTTCGCCGGTGGGGGCGACCCCGCACAGGGTGGAAAGGCGATGCGCAAGCGCGAACTGGAACGCTATCGGAAGAAGCTCCTTCAAGCGCGGCAGGAGCTGCTCGAGCAGACGACCCGGATGCGGGGTGAAGGAAGGCAGACCCTCCCCGAGGGAGGAGAGGACTACGTCGACGACGCCGTCACCCACTACACGAGGGAGTTCCTGCTCTCGCTCAGCCAGCTCGAGCTGAAACGGCTGGTGCTCGTCGAGGAGGCACTGCGCCGCATCCGGGACGGCGAGTACGGCCTTTGCCTCAACTGCGGCGAGAAGATCGGGACCAAGCGTCTCGACGCGATCCCGTGGGCACGCTACTGCGTGACCTGCCAGGAGATGGCCGAACGCGAGGAGTTCGCCGACACCTACCACGTCCGCGATCTCGCCGAGGAGGTGATCACGGACGAGGAGGAGGTCGTCGAGGCGGCGGAAGAGGGCGAGGAGGAGGAGGCCGCCGTTCCGGCTGCCCCGTTGGGCGACAGGGACGAAGAGATCGATGAGGATCTGGAGAGCGAGGAGGTCGAGGAGCTGGAGGAGGAGGACTGAGCTGCGGCTCGGGCGAAGCGCCCGCGCCGGGCGGCGGCCCGCCGCCTTACCGCCGGCATCGGCGGCCGCATGAAGAGAGACCCCCTCGCCGTCGTCGACGGGCGCGGTGCCCGCCGCGGGCGCCGGGGCCATCCCTGGATCTACCGCGACAACGTGGTCGAAGTCCGGGCCGCCCATGGCGATGCGGTGAGGGTGGTCGACCGTTCCGGACGCGCCGTCTGCCTGGCCGCGTACTCGGCCCGTTCGAAGATCGCGCTGCGGCGCATCGGTTGGGGGGAGGAAGCGCCCGCGGATGCCGACGGGGCCGTCGATCTCCTCCTCCGCGCCGCCCGGCGCCGGGGTCCCCCGCCCAGCGGCGGGTGCCGCCGCCTCGTCCACGCCGACGCCGACGCGCTTCCCGGTTTGACGCTCGACTGGTACGCCGGGCATCTGGTCGCCCAGGCGACGACGCCGTGGGCCGACCGCCTCCTCCGCGAGCGCGGGCGCGAGATCGCGGCGCGCCTCGGGGCGGCGAGCCTCCTCCACCGGGGCGACGCGCCGGCTCGGGCGCTGGAAGGGCTTCCGCGCGAAGTCGAAGCCCTGGTGCCGGGCACGCCCGAGGTGCTGGTCGCCGAGGAAGGGGGATGCGAGCGTTTCGTGGCGCCGTGGACGGGGCACAAGACCGGCCTCTACCTCGACCAGCAGGAGAACCACCGGGCGGCCCCGTCGTGGCTGGGCGGGGAGGTGCTCGACCTGTTCTGCGGCGAGGGAGGCTTCGCCCTCCCGCTGGCCGCGGGCGGGGCGCGAGTGCTGGCGATCGACCGGAACGCGGAGGGACTCGAACGCGCCGCGAGGGCGGCCGAGCGGGCCGGGCTGGCCGGTCGGGTGACGTTCCGCTGCGAGGAGGCGTTCGACGCCCTCGCACGGCTCGAGGCGGAGGGCGCGCGGTTCGACGCGATCGTCCTCGATCCGCCCCCGTTCGCCCGGCGCCGCGGCGAGCGTGCCGGCGGAACGCGTGGATACCGTGATCTGCACCGGCGCGCCCTCCGACTCCTCCGGCCGGGAGGGCGGCTCCTGACCTTCTGTTGCTCGTTCCACGTTTCGGCCGAGCGGTTCGAGGAGGCGGTGCGCGCGGGGGCCGAGGAGGCGGCGGCCGCTCTCGAGGTGGCCGGCCGGCTCGAGGCGGCGAGCGACCACCCCGTCCGGCTCGAGCTGCCGGAGAGCCGGTACCTCAAAGGGCTGCACCTCGTGCGGCGCGACGGCGCGAGCGCCGCCGGCGGCGGATGAGCCGGCGAACCCTCGTGGCGGTCGCCGCTGCGGCGGCGGGCCTCGCGGTGGCCGCTGCCCTCGCGCCGCTCGCGGCCTCCGCTTTCGCCCGCCGCTATCTCGCGCCCCGCGCCGCTTCGTTGCTCGGCCGGGCCTGCGGCGGCACCGGGAGCGTCGCCGGCGCCAATGTCGATCTGTGGGGCCGGGAGATCGAACTGACCGGCCTGGAGGCGGGCGGCCCGGGCGGGCCGGTCGCGCACCTGACCGCAACACGGCTGCGGATCCGCCTCTCGCTCGCGGGGCTCCTCCGGGGACGGACCCTGCCGGAGGCCGTCGTGCTGGAAGGGCTGCGGCTGGAATTGGACCCGTCGCGAGGAGGCGGCGGCGGGCCGGTCGATCTTTCTCCGCTGGCGCGGCTGGAGCGGCTCGTTCTCGACGATGCGGAGATCCGGATCGGCCCCGCCGATCTCGCGTTCTCGCTCGACGTGCGGAACCTGAGGGCGGAGCTGAGGTCCGGCCCGCCGGGAGGCCGCCTCGAGGCCGGCCCGATCCTCTTCGAAAGGCGAGGAGGGCCGGCGATCCGTTTCGAGCGGGCCGCGGCCGCGCTCGGGTGGCGCTTCCCGGTCCTGGCCGTGGAGGAGTTCGACGCGTCCGGACCGGAGGGCGCTCTGTCGGCCCGCGGTTCGGTGCGCTTCCCCGGGAAGGGCCCTGCGGCCGACCTCCGTTTCGACGCGCGGCTCGATCTGGGACGGCTTCTGGGAGAGGGGGGGCCGGGCCTCACCGGAACCGTGCGGAGCCGCGGGTCGCTCCGCGCGGCTGCCGGCTCCGCATGGCGCATCTCCGGGGAGGTGGCGTCGGAGGAGGAGATCGCGTGGCGCGGACTCCGGTGCGAGATCCGCGCGAGTCTGGAAGCCTCCCCGGAAGGAATCGTCCTCTCCGGTCTGGGGGCGCGCGCGGGCGCGGGGCTCGAGCTGGAGGAGGGCCGCCTCGAGCTCACCGGCGGGGGAACGCTCACTCGGGGGAGCGCCCGGCTGCGAGCCGACCTCGCGGCGCTGGGACGCCGAGCCGCGGCCCGGGGCCTTCCGATGGCGGGACGGGCCGATATCGGGGTGCGTTTCGTCCGGTCCGCGGGCCGGTTCGAATGGGAAGCGGAGGGGGAGGTCTCGCCCCCTCCCCGGGGGCCGGGCCGGCTCGCCGGTCGGGTGTCGGGCAGCGGAGTCGACCTGAGCGGCCGCGTCGGGTTCGCCGGGCGCTGGGACGACCAGCCGGCCTGGGCCGAGATCGGTATCGAAGGCCCGCCCGAAAAGCCGATCTGGACGGCCCGGGGCGGCCTCGAGCTGCTCGGCCCCCAGGGACTGCGGCGCGCCGCCGCACACGCGGCCGCGCTCCTCGGGGCCGAGGACGCGGCGTGGCTGCGCGACCTTCCCCCGGCCGGCGCGGAGCGCTTGACGCTCCGGCTCGACGCGCGCGGCACCGCGAACGAGGTGGCCGAGGCGACCCTGCGGGTCGCGGCGCGGCGGCCGGTGATCGGTCCGGCGCGGTTCGACCTCTTCGAGGCGGCCGTCTCGCGCGTTCCCGCGGAGGGCTGGCGCGGTGCGGGGCGCCTCTCCACGGCCGACGGCCGGGGGCTGGAGTTCGAGGCGAGCGCCGGTCCCCGCGAGACCGAGGTGACGGCGCGGTTCGATCGCTTTCCCGCGGAAGCCGCCCTCGCGTTCCTCCCACATTCCTTGCCCGGGGATCTCCTGGGCGAAGGGCTGGCCGACGGGGTCGTGTCGTGGCGGTGGGGCGCCGCGGGCCCGTCCGCGGTCGGGTGGCTGGGCTGGAGAGCGCGGGGAGGTCCGGCCGGAACGTGGCATCTGGCGGCGGCCGGCATCTGGCGGCCCGGAGCCCTGCCTCGGCTTTCGGCGCTGCTGCTCGGGCCCGGCGCGGTCGCCGAGTTCCGGGGTTCGGTCGAGTCGACCCCGGCCGGGCCGGTGTCCGCGGGAACGTTGAGGGGGCGGGGCGACCTCGCGGAGATTCCCTCCGCGGCCGGCCGCGCGGCCGGCACCGTCGAGCTGGAATGCCTGGCGGGTTCCGCGCCCGGGCCGTGGCCGCTCGGCTGCACCGGGGTGGCGAGCTGGCGCGGAGTGCGCGCCGGGCGCTGGAGCGTCCCGGACGGCGGGGCCGAGCTGGTGACGGGGGAGAGCGGGCTCACGGCGAAAGCTTCCGCCGGTCCCCTGTCGCTCCGCGCGGACGTCGACGGGTCGGGCATCGCGCGGGCGGAACTGGCATGGTCCGGCGCGGAGCTCGCCGGCGCCCTCGAAAGGGCGCTCGGGTGGCGCGGTGAGCTGGCCCTGTCGATCCGCAGCTCGGGGACGCTCCGGGTCGAAGGCCCGGTGCTCGAGCCGGAGAGATGGCAGGGAGAAGGGCGCATCGGCGAGCTGGTTCTCTCCGGTCCTTCGGTCTCCGCCATCCAGCCGGCTCCCGCCCGCCTTTCGCTGGAACCCGGCCTGACGTTCGCCGTCGATCCGGCCCGGCCGCTGCATCTCGCCGAGAGCTCCGGCGCGGAGGTCACGCTTTCGGGTTCGGTCGAGCTTCCGTTCCGCGGCGAGGGGGCGCTCGACCTGTCGCTTTCGGGACACCTCGGACTCGGCCTGCTCGAGGCGATCGAGCCGACGCTCCTCGGCAGCGGGGATCTGTCGGCCTCGCTCCACGTGGGGGGATCGCCGGCCCGGCCATCCTTCGCCGGACGCGCCACCGTGAACGGCGGCTCGATCCGCTCCCTCACGCTCGATACGGCCATCGACCGCGTCGAGGCTCGCCTCGCCTTCGACGCCGATCGGATCGTCCTGGAGGAGGCTCGCGGCGACCTCGGGGGCGGAACGGTGAGCGCGGCGGGAACCCTCGGCCTGCGGGGCTGGCGGCCCGAGCGGATCGACATCGGCGTCGCCGCCCGCGACATCGCCTTGAGCGTTCCGCGGGGAATCTGGGGCCGGTACGACGCCGACCTGGAGATCGCCGGGCCGGCAGGGGCACCGCGCGTGGCGGGGAGCGTCCGCGTCCTGGACGGACTGTACTCGCGGCCCTTCGCCTTCGCCGGACCGCTCGGCCCTCGGCGGCGGCTCCTCGAGCCCGAGAGCGGCCTCGCCTCGTGGCTGTCGCGCGTCGAACTCGCAGTGGAACTCCGCGCCGACGGAACGCTCGCGGTTCGCAACGACCTCGCCCGGCTGGAAACGTCGGCGCGTCTCGAGGTGGCGGGCACGCTGGGATCGCCGCTGCTCGCGGGAACGGTCTCGCTTCACGAGGGTGGGACGCTCAGCTTCCGGGGACTGGAATACGAGGTCCTCTCCGGCCAGGTCGTCCTGGACGACCTCGACGCGGAACCGATCCGGGTCCGACTCCGCGCCTCGACCGAGGTGCGCGACTACAGCATTCGCCTCGACCTCGACGCCACCACCGAGTCGGTCGAGTACCGGCTCACCTCGGTCCCGGCGCTCACCCAGGAAGAGATCCTTTCCCTCCTTCTGACGGGCCAGACGCTGACCGAGCTGGGAGGAGGGAGCGCGCTCGGAACCGACCTCGCGACGGCCTACTTCGGAACGCAACTCGGCGAGATGCTCCTGGCCGGTCCGGTGCGGCGGGCTCTCGGCCTCACGCAGGTCCAGCTCTCCCCCGCCCGCGTGGGCCCCGAAGCGCGTCCCACCGCCCGGCTGACGCTCGGCCAGCGGCTCGACGACCGGACGCTCGCTCTCTACTCGAGGGACCTCAGCTCGGAGGGACGCGACCTGTACCGGCTGGAGCGGGAGATCGGCCGTTCGCTCCGGCTGGTGCTCGGCGGAGAGGCGCGGCGCGGCGTGTCCGCCGATATCCGGTGGTTGCGCCGGCTCGGAGAGGAGGGAGCGGGTGGGACGGCGGGAACGTTCCCGGAGCGAATCCGCGTGAGGAAGGTCGCCATCGCCGGGTGGCCGCCGGACCTTCCCGAGCCGAGTGCCCGGACGCTGGGGCTGCGGGGCGTGCGGCTGCGGCGGGCGGCGCTGCTGGACGCCCGCCTGCGGTTGCTCGAGGAGCTGGCCGAAGCCGGCTACCTCGAAGCGGAGGTGACCTTCGAAAGCCGGCGGCGCGACGGGCGCGCGGATGTCCTGTTCCGGGTCTCGCCCGGCCCGGCCTGGGAGATCGGTGTCGTGGGGCCGCCGCGGGCGGCTCGCGAGGCGCGCGCCCGACTGGCCGAGATCTGGGCCACGACACGCTTCGCGCCCGCACGGCTGCGCGAAGCGGAGCGAATCCTCAGGGACTCCCTTGCCGACGAGGGGCGTGCGGCCGCGGTCGTGTCGGTGAGCCGCCCGGATCCGGCGGCGCGGAAGATCCTCGTCCGCGTCGATCCCGGACCGAAGGTGAAGGTGAAGGCGGTGCGGTTCGAAGGGGTGCGGTCGATCGCCCTTTCGGAGGTGGCGGCGCAGGTCCTCTCCGGCAAGGGCGGCGGGCTGGCGGGCGCCGGGGGCACCGCGTACCGCCCGCGCCTCGTCGCCGAAGACGCGGAGGCGATCCGTACCCTCTACGAATCGCGCGGGTTTCTCGAGGCGCGCGTCGAGCCCCGCGTCCGCTTCAGCCGGAAAGGGGACGAGGTGGTCGTCACGTTCGTCGTGCGCGAAGGGGGGCGGGCCCGGACCGGCCGGGTCGCCGTTTCGGGCGACTGGCCGGCGGAGCTCGGCCCGGCCACCGACCTCCTTCCGCTCCGGAGCGGCGAGCCGTTCCTTCCCGAGACGATGCGCGAGGGGCAGCGGGCCCTGCTCGACGCGCTGGACGCGGCCGGGTACTTCGACGCGTCGGTCGCCGCGCGACCCGCCTTCGCCGACGGCTCGGTCGACGTGACGTATCGCGTCGCCGCGGGGCCCCGGGCGGTCGTGGGGTCCGTGCGCCTGGCCGGCCTGTCGAAGACCCGGCGGAAGCTGGTGGAACGGAGGATCGAACTCGCCCCGGGCCAGCCGCTGTCGCGCCGGTCCCTCCGGAAGACGGAACGGGAACTGTTCCGGCTCGGCCTGTTCCGGGGAGTGACGGTCGAACACCGTCCGCGCCGCGATGATCCCGGCATCCACGACGTGACGATCCGCTTCGAGGAGGTTCCTCCGGTGAGCCTGCTCGTCTCGGCCGGATACGACACCGACGAGCAGCTGCGCGTCAGCGCGGCGGTCTCTCACGACAACCTGGCCGGCCTCGGCCGGATCGGGTCGCTCCAGGGCTTCCTTTCGGGAAGACGCCGCGGCGTGAGGGCCACCCTGGAAGATCCGCACCAGGCGGGCGGCCGGCTCGAGGCGCTCGCCGCCCTCGGCGTGGAGGAGGAGAGCCGCGAGGGCTTCACCGTGCGCTCCACCGGCCTCACCCTCCAAATCGGCTCCCGCGGCCGGCGGGAGCGCCGGTGGCAGCTGCGCTACGAGCTGGACGAGAACGCGTTCCGCGACGTGGCGATCGGCGCAGCGGCCTTCCGCGAGTTCCTGCTCACCGAGCGCGCGGAAGACATCCGGCTGGCTGCTCTCCGGGGAAGCTACACGATCGACCGCCGCGACGACCTGTTCCGGCCCCGGCGCGGCTGGGTCACCCGGCTCGAACTCGGGCTGTGGCACGGGCTGCTCGGGTCCCAGGCCGATTTCGCGCGCTGGACCGGACAGATCGCCGCCTACCGGCCGGTGGGCCCGCGCTGGACCATCGCCGCCTCGGTGCGGGCCGGGATCTCCGAGCCGATCGGGGGCACGCGCCGGGTGCCCTTGCCGGAGCGGCTGTTCGCCGGAGGCGCGGAGTCGCTGCGCGGCTTTTCCCGCGACCGTGTCGGCCCGCTCGATCCGCTGAGCGGGGAGCCGCTCGGGGGCGAGAGCCTGTTCCTGCTCAATGTCGAGGTCCGCCGCCGCCTCGGCCGCGGGTTCGAGGCGGCGGTGTTCCACGATCGCGGGAACGTCTGGCTCGACGCCCGCTCGTTCGCCGTCACCGGCCTGCGTTCGACCGCGGGCGCCGAGCTGCGCTGGAACACCCCGGTGGGGGCGCTCCGCGTCGGCTACGGGCGCAAGCTCGATCCCGAGCCGGGCGAGGACCGGGGGGGCCTGTACCTGAGCATCGGCGAGCCGTTCTGACCGCGGCCGCCGTTGCCGCCGGACCGAGGTTCACCCACAATCACCGCATGGGGAGGATCCTCGGCGTCGACGTCGGCACGCGCACGCTCGGCCTCGCGCTCAGCGACGAAGGCGGAACGGTGGCCATGCCGCTCTCCGTGATCCGCCGCAGCGGACTCCGCCGCGACATCGCCGATCTCGCGCGTCTGGTCCGCGAGCGTGAGGTGACGGAGATCGTCGTCGGCCTCCCGCTCGGCCTCGACGGCGCCCCGGGAGCCATGGCCGAAGAGGCGCGCGTGGTGGCCGACCGGCTGGCGGAGGCGACCGGCTTGCCGGTTCACCGCTGGGACGAACGGCTGAGCACGGTGGCGGCGGAACGGGCGCTGCTCGAGGCGGATCTGTCGCGCCGGAAGAGGAAGCGGGTGGTGGACAAAGTCGCCGCCGCCCTGATCCTGCAGGCCTTCCTCGACCGCCGGGCGCTCGGGAGAGCGCCGTGAGGGCGCGGCGAGTTCTGCTGCGCGCCGGCGTCGCGGTGGCGGCGCTGGCCGCGGCGGCGGCTGCCGCTGCCGCGCTCTTCTCGGCCCGCCCGCAAGGGGGGCCGCCGGGCGCGGTCGTGGGGGTCGAGATCCCGGCGGGAAGCAGCGCGAGGGAGGTGGCCGCCCGCCTCGCCGAGGCGGGCGTCAGCCGCCCCGCCTGGCTGGTCTCGGCGTTGATGCGGATCTCCGGTGTCTCCCGCCGCGTGAAGGCCGGGCGCTACGCCTTCGAGCTCCCGGTCGCGCCGGCCGAGGTGCTTCGCGCGCTGGCGCGGGGCCGGGTCGCCACCTTCCCGGTGACGGTGCCGGAGGGGCTGACGGTCGAGGAGGTGGCGAAGCTTCTCGCGCGGGAGGGGTTCGCCGACGAGGAGGCTCTCCTCGAGGCTTTCCGGGATCCGAGGCCGATCCGCGACCTCGCCCCCGCCGCCGAGACGCTCGAGGGATACCTCTTCCCCGAGACCTACCGGTTTCCGAAGCCCTACGACGCCCGCCGGATCGCCGCGGAGATGGTGGCGACCTTCCGCACGCGTTTCGCCGAGCCGCACGCCGCCGAGATCGCCGCCTCGAAGCTCTCCCTCCACGAGATCGTCACGCTCGCCTCCCTGGTGGAGAAGGAAACCGCCGTCGCCGAGGAGCGCCCGCTGATCGCCGGCGTTTATCTCGAGCGCCTGGAGCGGGGGATGCGGCTGCAGTGCGACCCGACGGTGATCTACGCCCTGAAGCGGGCGGGGAAGTGGGACGGGAACATCCGCCGCGCCGACCTGAGGCGCGACGACCCGTACAACACCTACGTCCGCGTCGGCCTTCCGCCCGGGCCCATCGCCTCGCCGGGACTGGATGCGCTGATCGCCGCCCTGAACCCGGTTCGCAGCGGTGCGCTCTACTTCGTCTCCCGCGGGGACGGCACGCACGTGTTCAGCCGGACTCTCGCGGAGCACAACCGCGCGGTCAGGCGCTTCCTGTCGCGCCGCTGACGGGGGCGTGCGCGGCCGCCCGCGAACGGCCTCCGCTCACCCCTCCTCGCGTTCGTAGATCGTCTCGTCGCGCGGGATCCCGTGGAAGTTGATCGTTCTCCGCCGCTCCTGACTCGCCAGCATCTCGTTGATCTGGCCGTTGGGCAGCAGCTCGCCGCGCAGATAGCACTCGTAGTGGAAGCGGCAGAAGCCTTCGGCGTAGGGCGGATCCTGGCAATGCAGCGTCCCGCCCCAACTGGACACGAACCGGCAGGTCGCCCCGCTCCGGGTCAGGCTCTCGGCGCTCACGGTCCCTCCTCGGCGGGCCGACAAGATAGCACGGCCGGCACGCGCGCTCCGGCGCTTTTGGATGTATGTTGTCAGCGCGGCGGGGAGAGGTCCCGGAGGAGCCCCGGGCTGGGCGCTCCGGATCCTGGATGGCGATGAATCCGAAGACATTCTGGCGTTGGCTGGGTACGGTCGGCGTGTCGGTCGCCGCGAGCGCCGCGATCGCCGGCGGCGGGCCCCAGGTCACCTTCCGGCCGGCGGCCGCCGGCGGGGAGGACCGGCTCGAGATCCGCGTGCCGCCCGTCCGGTGGCTGAGCGACCGCGGTGCGGTGTGGGCTGAGATCGAGGGGTTCGGTCGGATCTCGGAGCCCGGAGCGCCCGATCTGCCGCTCCGGCGGGAGCGGGTGGCCCTCCCGCCGGGTGGCGCGCTCGCCGTGCGCCGGGTCGAGATCGACTGGTACGAGGGACGGCTGCCGGGCCCGATCGCCGCCTATCCCGCCCGCGATCCCGATCGCCCGCCCGTCGCCGACCGGTTCCTCGCGGGCGGCTACTGGCCCGCGGAGCCCGTCCGCGTCGCCTCCCAATCGGGAGCGGTGAGAAACCTCCGCTTCGCGACCCTGGAGATCCTTCCGGTCCAGGTCGACCCGGCGGCGGGTCGCTTCCGGGTCGCCCGCCGGATCGTGGTCTGGCTCGACCGCGGGGCGGCCGCGGCCGCCCTGCCGGCCCCGCCGCGCCGGCCGCGCACCCTCTCCGCGGCGGCCGAGGGGATCCTCGGGGCGGGGACGGTGGAGCCGAATCGCGCCCCGGCGCCCGCCCCCGCGCCCGAGGCGGCGGGTGCGCCGAACCGGCCGGCGTTCATGTTCGAGGTCGACCGCGACGGCCTGTACCGCATCGACTATGCGTGGGCGCAGGCGAACGGGGACACCGACGGCGACGGGACGAACGAGCTGCTCTCGTTCCTCACCGGGCACGATCCGGCGACCTACCGGATGACCTGCCAGGGCGTGGAGGTGCCGATCCGGGTGGAGGGGGAGCAGGACGGCCGTTTCGACCCGGGCGACGCCATCGTGTTCTACGGCCAGAAGGTCGGCGACGTCGACCTGTTCGATCCGGACGTCTGGCAGCACGGCGACTATACCGACGTGAACGTCTACCGGCTCGACTCGGCGGCCGCACCGGCCCGGATCGCCGACGAGCCGACCGCGCGCGCCCCCCAGAGCGGCTACCCGGTCCCCGCGTCGTTCGCCGAGACGGCGCACCACGAGGAAGACAAGAAGTTCCAGGGCTTCGTGCCGGCCGACGGGGTCGACCACTGGTATGTCGACCCGTTCGTGGTGTCGCCCCGTTGCGTCGATCTCTCGGTCGACACCTGCAGCGATCCGATCGACAACGGCATCTGCGGCGCCACCTGCGGCGACCAGCCGAACGAACAGTGCTGCGCCGTTTCGGTGGACCAGTTCGTCGCCACCCCGGGTCACGCGGGCGGCCCGGTCTCCGTACGGGTGCGACTGCTGGGGATCAAGGGATACGACTTCCACCGGAGCGATGTCGACGTCGACGGGACGAACCGCGACCGCGCGGACTGGGACGGATTCGTCGAGTTCACGCACGGCGTCGACCAGGGGCCGATCACGTTCACGCCGCCCGGGGCTCTCGGCGCGACGACGCGGGTGACGGTGCGGCTGCCGATGGGGCGGAGCGATACCGGCGGCCAGCCGGTGACCCGCGACGCCGTGGCGATCAACTGGGTCGAGATCGACTACGACCGGCTCTTCCAGGCCGACGGGGACCGACTGATCTTCGCCGTCGACGACGCCAACCAGGAGATCCATCTCGACGGCTTCTCGGCGCTGCCGGAGGTGTGGGACGTCACGCGCTCCACCACCTCCCCGGCGGGCATGGCGATCGCCACGCCGCGGCGCGTGAGCGGGGTCACCGCGCTCGGGTCGCAGTTCGCCTTCGAGTTCGACGACGATCCCGCGATCACCGGAAAGCGGCACTTCGTCGCCGCCGGTCCGGGGGGATACCTGACGCCCCGGGGGGTGCGGGAGGACCTCCCGCCGTCGGCCCTCGACGCCTCGCTGGGGGACAGTCTCAAGGCGGCGGGGAACGGTGCCGACTGGCTGGTGATCGCCTACCGGCCCCTTCTCGACACCTCGCCGGGCTCCCAGCTCAACCGGCTGGTCTCGCACCGGCAGGCGCAAGGCCTGACCACCGCGCTCGTCGACATCGACGATGTCTACGACGAGTTCAGCTACGGGATCGCCGACCCGCAGGCGGTGCGCGACTTCATCGCCTACACGCTCGGGCGCGATCCGGCGACCGGACTGTGCGGCGCCCCGAACTGGTCGCCGGCCCCGCGGTACGTGCTGCTCGTCGGCGACGGCTCGTGGGACCACAAGAACAACTACGGGTTCCAGCCGCCGCGGCAGCTCGTGCCGACGCAGATGTACGACAAGACCAGCGACAGCCAGTTCGGGCACTATCCCTCGGATGTCTGGTTCGCCGCGGTCTGCGGAACGGACGAGCTTCCCGACGCGACGATCGGGAGGCTGCCGGCCCACACGCTCGCCGAGGCGGAGGAGATCTTCCGCAAGATCGTCGACTACGAGAACGCGGCCCATCCGCCGTCGTGGGCGGCGCGGGCCCTGCTGGTTTCGGAATCGGACAAGTCGGTCAACGACGAGTTCTACCGCGTGCACGACGACATCTACGACACCTGGTTCACCGGCTCCGCCGGCCCGCAGACGGCGACGAAGATCTACGAGCAGGACCCGGCGGTCTACGGCTGCACGGGCGCCGCCGACGACGAGAACGCCCGCATCGACAGCAACGTGAACGCGGGCGCGGCGCTGATCAGCTTCGCCGGCCACGGATCGTTCAAGGACTGGGGAAAGACCTGCTCCTTCTTCAGCACCGACCATCCCGGTCCCGACGACCTGGACGATTTCCTGCCCGGAACCCCGCTCCTGTTCACCGTCCAGGCCAACTGCGTCACCGGAAACTTCGCGGCCACGAGTTCGCCCTCGTCCACCAACGACAGCTGGTACAGCTTCGTCGAGGATTGGCTGACCACGCCGGACAAGGCGCTCGTGGGGGGCATGGCGCCTTCCCACCTCAGCTACACGTTCGATCTCGACATCATCCTGCAGAAGTTCTACGACGAGGTCTTCGGCAAGCGAAAGCGCCGCATCGTGGCCGAGATCGACGACGCGATGCGCGCGAACTTCGACACTTCGAACAAGACGGTTCTGATCCGTTCGTTCGTGCTCGAGTCGGATCCGGCGCTGAGGCTCGCCGTGCCGGCGCCGCCGGCCCCGGAGATCCTCTCCATCGACCAGAACGGCTCGCACTCGCTCCTGATCACCTGGACGAGCGTTCCCGAGGCGGCGAGCTACCGGCTCTTCCGCTCGACGAACCCCTACGGCGGCTACACGCAGGTGACCGAAACGACGGCGACGAGCTACGCCGACACCGGGCTGACGAATTGCCAGGAGTACTACTACTACGTCGTCTCGGTCGACGCGGACGGCTTCGAAAGCGCTTGGTCGAACTACAACGAAGACTGCGACGGGGCACGGCAGGACTGCAAAGCCGGGACGCCGGAGGATCCGAACCCGCCCCCGGCGCCGGTGCTCCTCGCTGTCAACGACACGGAGCGGGGCGGACAGCTCGAGGCGATCTGGGAGCGGATCACCGATCCGAACGTCGACGTGGTGAGCTACACGGTCGAGTGGCGTCGCGACGACGAACCGGCCTTCGCGCACAGCAAGACCGTGGGACCGGCGTTCGACCGGACGAAGATCGGCGGCCTCGACGACGGGTTCCTCTACCACGTGCGCGTGTACGCTTCCCACTGCACGTTGGACGGCCCGCCGAGCAACGAGCTGACCGGGGTCCCGCACACGGTGAAAGGCATCGACCCGCCGAGGTCGATCCAGGACCTCCAAGTCTTCCGCGAACCGGATCCGGCCGACGGGATCGCCGATACGCGGCTCACCTGGACCCTCCCGTCGCAGACGGTCTGGGGGACCGACACGACCCTCCAGTCGATCGAGGTCCACGGATCGACGAGCGGGCCGAAGTTCCCCGTCGACGCGACGACGCTGCTGGCGTCGCTGCCGGAGACGGCGACGGAGTGGATCCACGAGAACCAGGGAGCGCCCGACCAGCCGTCCCCGGGGGCGCCGAACTGGTGGTACGTGGTCGTCGCAGTCGACACGAAAGGGCAGGCCTCGGCGGGCGGCGTCGAGCTTCCGGGACCGGTGGACGACCTGATCGTCCAGCGGCTGGACGCCACCCAGGAGCTCGAGCTGAGCTGGAGCCCGGTCACGACGACGATGACGGTCTCCGGCCAGAGCTGGCCGCTCTGGATCGCCGGCTACAACCTGTACGGACGCAATTCGATCCTGCCGCGGCGCGACACCGGCCCGGCCAACCTCTTGCAGGCCGACATCCCGCAGTCGAACCGGACGATCACGACCCGAGTGCCCCTGCCCGGCGACGCGATCTTCACGTACCAGGTCCTCGCCGAGGACGTCCACGGAACCGAGTCGGTCTGGTAGGCCCCGCCGAAGCTCCCGCGGGAGGTTCCGGGGAGGAGCCGGCGAGGTGCGCCCGGCCGGCCGGCATCGGCGCCGGGCGATCGGGGCACGACGATCGAGGCGGCTCGGGAGAACCGGTCGAGAGGGCAGGGAAGAACTCCCGGACGTCGGAGGGGATCCGTTGCCTCACGAATCGCCGGGGACGCGCTCACCTTCCGGCGGAATTCGCGGGGGCCGACCGGCTCGAGCCGGCCGCGGGCGATGCCGAGGGCGCTTCGGATGGACCGCGGGCGGGCTCCGCAGCGTTGCCGTCCGGCGCAGCGGGGCGATTCCGGCGGATCGCGCGCTGCAGCTCGCGGATCCGCTCCCGGGCCATCG
>RFHH01000143.1 GCA_003696075.1 Acidobacteriota bacterium | reverse complement strand
CGCCAGTCCCACCGCTCGGCGGCGCGACGAGCGCCCCGGCCCAGCGCGGCGCGGAGCGCGGGTGCATCGCGCAGGAATGCCAGCCGCTCGGCGAGCGAGTCCGGGTCGCGATCGATGAAAAGCCCCGAGACGCCCTCCTCGACGAACTCGGGCATGTTTCCGACCCGCGTGGTCACGATCGGGACGCCACAGGCGGCCGCCTCGAGGCACGGGTTCGGCGTCCCTTCGGCGCGGCTGGCGCAGACGTAGACGTCGAGCGAACGATAGAAGTCGCGCATCTCGGCGGCATCGCGCCACCGCTCCTCGCGCGCGGCGACGGCGAGCCGTGTCCCGGGCGTACGCTCCACGGCCGGCACCAGACAGGAGTCGAACCCGCGCTCGTCGGGCCCGAAGTTGGAAAGGCTGCCGGCCCACCCGACCGCCAGCTCGCCGCACGCCGCAGAACCCGCGGCCTCGGCGGGGGCGAAAAAGTCGGTGTCGACGCCGTTGGGCGTGTAGAACACCGGACGGTCCAGCTCCGCCGACAGCTCGCGCCACAGGGCCAGGTTGTTGGCGAAGACGGCGCGGGCCGCTCCGAGCGCCTCCAGCGCCGGCTTCCGCCGATCCCCTTCGATCTCCTGATGCGAGCAGACGCCCAGGACGAGCTTGTGCCGGTTCCGGGCGAACGCCTCGCCCATCCGCTCGAGGTGACTCAGCTGCATCCAGTAGAAGACGAGGATGAGGTCCGCGGCGTCCAGCCAGCGGGCGCGGAGCTTCCGCTGGTAGAGGATCTTGAACTGATAACGGCCCGACAGCGCACGCGCGAGGTTGCGGGCCTTGAGATCGTGCGCCCATCCCGGTTCGTCGACGATGCAGGTCACGAGAGGCCGGCGGCGCGTTCGGGGCGGGCGGCGGACCGGAACGGTCGCTCCGCGGCGGGCCCGGGCGAGCGCCTCGCGCGTTTCGAGCGCGTGGTGTTCCCACTCGTCCAGGCGGACCGAGAGGCTGTGGCGCCGGCGGATCAACTCGCGGCCCGCCTCGCGCAGCGGCAGGAACTCCTCCGGGCGCGCCAGATACTCGCGCGCCAGGACCTCGAAGCTCCCGCGGTCGAACACCAGGCAATTCACGCCGTGCTCGAAGCCGAGCCGCGCGAGATCGGGCGTCCACTGCGCGAAGAGAAGCGCTCCCGCGGCGGCGATCTCGAAGTACTTCGGCGTGGTGAGCTGGTAGCGCGGATCGTCCGATCCGGCGGCGATCGCAGCGTCCAGCGTGGCGAGCCAGGCCGCGTACTCCTCGTCGGTCATCACCTTGTTCTCGACGCCGCTGTTCGCGCGCGAGTCCACGAACGGGAACGTCCGGCACCAGTTGCGGACCGTGTACGCCTCGTGGCGGCTGGCGCCGAAGCAGGCGATCCGCTCCTGGCCGCGAAAAACGATCGGCTCCCGGCCGATCCACTCGTCCGGGACGGCCCACGGAAAGTGCACCAGACGTTCCGGAGGCAGCCGTCGGAAGTGGCGCAGCGTCGGCTCGTAGTAGTAGCCCAGGACGAATCCGAGGCCGCTCCGCAGGAAGTAGCGCTCGCGCCAGCGGTTGTCGTGCGGGTCGCTGAAGGTGATGTAGCTCGGTATCTCCGCCAGCTTGGCGCGCAAGGCGGGGGTCCGGGAGAAGTCGAGCTTCGGCGCCGCCCAGCCCGGCTCGCAGGAGAAGAGGGCGTCGAGATCCCCCAGCACGGCTTCGTAGGTCCGCTGGTCGCCGATC
The DNA here is from genome assembly GCA_003696075.1 of Acidobacteriota bacterium. Classification (NCBI taxonomy): domain Bacteria; kingdom Pseudomonadati; phylum Acidobacteriota; species Acidobacteriota bacterium. The sequence goes on along the minus strand of RFHH01000143.1, from coordinate 10,755 downwards.
CAGCAGACCTCGTGCCGCCGGCACAGCTCGTCGATCAGACGCGGCGTGAGCGCACTCACCCACCGCCCCTGCTCGTGGAATTCCCGATGGAGGACCAGACCGAGCCTCATGGGCCGCTCACCACACGGTCGAGTCGCGCTTGTGCAGCACGAACAGGCCGTTGCAGTAGTCGAGATTCACCCCCTCCAGACCGCGCTCCCTCAGCTCTTCGGTGAACTTCCGCACCCCCTCGATGGCGCTCGAGTCGTGGAAGAGGACGTAGCCGCCGGGGCGGACGAGTGGGGCGTAGTTGAGGTAGTCCCGGCGGCACTGGTTGTAGCTGTGGAGGCCGTCGATCATCAGGATGTCGATCGGTTCGAGGCGGGAGACCTCCCGGACCGCCTCGTCGCTCGTCCCCTGGATGAAGCGCCACCGGCGCTGGCCGCCGAGCGCGGCGATCCGGGCGGCGGCCTCGGGCCGCCGCTCGACGTCGATGCTGGTGAGCACGCCGCCGGTCTCCGCCAGCCCGATCAGGAAGGCGCAGGCGGAGTTCGCCCCGCCGAGTCCGATCTCGACGACATGGCGGGCGCGGATCTGGACCGTCAGGTTGACCAGGAAGAGGATGTGCCCCGCCATGCCGCTCCGGGTGCCGGCGAGTGGCGCCAGGTCCGGCGGCCGGAATTCCGGCATCTTGGCGGGGACGAGCTGGATCTCCGCGTCCGGGTCGGCCCCGCGGCGCCGCGCGCGCCGCCACGCCGCCCCGAGCGCACGGCGGAGCCCGCTCACCGCACCGCTCATCGTTCGCTCCCCCGGCCGGTCAGCGCGGACCGCCGCATCGATTCTAGCCCGGGCGATTCATGGAGCCCTCGGCGAGGGCACCGCATCGTCTCGGCGGCGGGGGTTCGGGGCTCCGCTGCCCGGACTCGGCCTTCCCGCGGCCCGGCGGACGGTCCACCCGGCGGTCCGTCCATCCGTTGGGTCCCGCTCCGCGCGTCCAAGCCGGAAGCGGGGCCTGTCCCGCGGCCGGACAGTCCACCGGACTGTCCGGCAATCCGTTTGGCCGCGCTTTGCGCGTCCAAGCCGGAAGCGGGGCCCTCCCTCCGTCCTGGGGTGTTCCGGGTCCGAGGCGGGCGCCAGGGCCTTCGTGCGGGCGATCCAGCGGCATCGGCGTTTCGTTTCACGGTCTCATGAAGAGCCAGGGCTACCAGCGGGCGCCGTCCGGCCGCGCGCCGGCGGGAATCGGCTCGGAGGCGCCGCGCCCGCCCATCTCGGCGAGGGCGCGCTCCCGGCGAGCCAGCTCGAGGTCGGCGCGGACCATCATCTCGACCAGCTCGCGGAAGGTGACCTTCGGCTCCCATCCGAGGACCTGCCGGGCGCGCGATGCGTCGCCTTGCAGCACGTCGACCTCGGCCGGTCGCAAATAGCGCGGGTCGATCTCGACGTAGTCCCGCCAGTCGAGATCGAGCAGGCCGAAGGCCAGCTCGGCGAACTCGCGCACGGAGTGCCGCTCGCCGGTGGCGACCACGTAGTCGCCCGGCTCGTCCTGCTGCAGCATCAGCCACATCGCCCGCACGTAGTCGCCGGCGAATCCCCAATCCCGCTGCGCGTCGAGATTGCCGAGATAGAGCTTCTTCTGGAGCCCCATCTTGATCCGCGTCGCAGCCCGGGTGATCTTCCGCGTGACGAACGTCTCGCCGCGCCGGGGCGATTCGTGGTTGAACAGGATTCCGTTGCACGCGAACAGCCCGTAGGCCTCGCGGTAGTTCACCGTCTGCCAGTAGGCGTAGACCTTGGCGACCGCGTAGGGGGAACGCGGGTGGAACGGCGTGGACTCGTTCTGCGGCACTTCCCGCGCCTTGCCGAACATCTCGGAGGAAGAGGCCTGGTAGAACCTGACCGGCCGTTCGAGCTGGCGGATCGCTTCGAGGAGCCGCAGGGTGCCGATGGCGTCCACCTCGGCGGTGTAGACGGGATTGGCGAACGACACCGCCACGTGGGACTGCGCGCCGAGGTTGTACACCTCGTCCGGCTCGATCTCCTGAAGCAGCCGGGTCAGGCGGCCTCCGTCGGTGAGGTCGCCGTAGTGGAGGCGGAGCCGGGCCCCGGGCTCGTGGGGATCGACATAAAGATGATCGATCCTCTCGGTTCCGAAGGTCGAAGAGCGGCGGATCAGGCCGTGGACCTCGTACCCCCGCGCGAGCAGGAACTCGGCGAGGTAGGAGCCGTCCTGGCCGGTGATCCCGGTGATGAACGCCCGGCGCGCCACGCAGAGGAATCTGGCGCCCGAGGAACGCCCGCGCAACGCGGCGGACCCCGGCGACTCGCGCCCCGGGCCGTCATTGGGCATCATGCCGGCGCGCCCGCTCCGCGCGAGGCGCGGGAGGCTCGATCGTGCGATCCAGGACGCTCCCCCTGGCGGCCGCCCTCGCGGCGCTCGCCGCCGCCGGTTGCTCCACGCTCCCCCGCACCGGGGCGCTCGCCCCGCGGGAGGAGGTCGTCGACGAGATCTTCGGCGTGCGGGTGGCCGACCCCTACCGGTGGATGGAAGACGCGGGCAGCGAACGCGTCGCCCGCTGGGACGCGGCCCGCGCGGAGGAGTTCCGCGCCTACACCGATGCCCTGCCGCAGCGGCGCGCCCTCTACGAGCGGTTCCAGGAGCTGTGGCGCTACGACGACACCTCCGCCCCCACCGCCTGCCTGCTCGCCGACTGCCTCGTCTACCGCACGAAACGGGCCGACCAGGACAAGTGGGTCGTCCACTTCCGCGAGCATCCCGGCGCGCCGGACCGGGTCATCCTCGATCCCAACCGGTGGGAGCCGACCGAGACGCTCTCCGTCTTCGCGCTGTCGCCCGACGGCCGGTACGCCGCCTACGGGAAGGCGAGAGCCGGCGACGAGAACCCGGTGATCCGGGTGATCGACCTGCGCACGATGGAGGAGCTTCCCGACACCCTGCGGGGGTGGCGGCAGGGCGGCGTCTCGTGGCTGCACGATGACAGCGGCTTCTACTACAGCGCCTGGCCGAAGAAGGGGGAGGTGCCACCCGGGGAGGAGTACTACTGGCACCGGACGTGGTTCCACCGGCTGGGCACGCCGCCCGAGGAGGACCGGCTGGTGGCGGCCGACGAGGAGGTCAAGGAGACGTTCAACTCCGCCGTGGTGAGCGAGGACGGGCGCTGGCTGATCGTCTACCGGTCGCGCTTCAGCCGGGACGAGGTCTGGCTCGAGGAGATCGGAACCGGCGTGCGGCGCCCCGTGGCCACGGGCATGGACGCGCAGTACGCGGTCCGTGTGGTCGGCGACCGGCTCCTCATCGTCACCGACTGGCAAGCCCCGAACTACCGCGTGATGACCGCTCCCGTGGCGGAGCCCGGCCGCGAGCACTGGAAGGAGTTGATCCCGGAGAGCGAGGACCGGCTGCAGGATCTCCGGCCGGTGGACGGCCTCCTGTACGCCGTCTACCAGCACAACGCGGCAACGCGGATCGCCGTCTACGATCTGGACGGGCGCCACCTCCAGGACGTCCCGCTACCGGCGATCGGTTCGGCGTCGGTGCGCGGGTACTGGTCCAAGGGCCCGGTCTGGGTCGGCTTCACCTCGTTCGCCCACCCGCCGTCCGACTACACCTACGATCCTGAGCGGAACGAGCTGAAGCTGTACCGCCGCTCTCCGGTTCCGATCGACACCTCGGGGATCGAGGTCGAGCAGGTCTGGTACCGGTCGAAGGACGGCACGCGGGTGAGCATGTTCCTCGTTCACGCCAAGGGCGCTCCACGGGACGGAAGCGTGCCCTACCTCCTCACCGGATACGGCGGCTTCAACGTCTCGCGGACTCCGCACTTCTCCACCGTCTACGCCGTGTGGGTCGAGAAGGGGGGCGGCGTCGCGATCCCGAACCTGCGCGGGGGAGGGGAGTACGGCCGCGCCTGGCACGAGGCCGGCATGCGGGAGCACAAGCAGAACGTTTTCGACGACTTCATCGCCGCCGCCGAGTGGCTCATCGATCGCGGCTACACGTCGGCCGACCGGCTGGCGATCGCCGGCGGGTCGAACGGCGGCCTTCTGGTCGCCGCGGCGATGGTGCAGCGGCCCGACCTGTTCAAGGCCGTTCTGTGCCAGGTGCCGCTGACCGACATGATCCGGTTCCACCGCTTCGGCCTGGCCAACATCTGGACGGAGGAGTACGGCAGCCCGGAGGATCCGGAGATGTTCCCCCACCTGCTCGCCTACTCCCCCTACCACAACGTCGTCCCCGGCACCGACTACCCGGCCCTTCTGGTCACCGCCAGCGTCAACGACGCCCGCGTCGATCCGGTGCACGCGCGCAAGTTCACCGCCGCGGTGCGCTGGGCCGACGCCGATCACGGTCGGGAGGAACCGATCCTGTTCCACCTCCAGGAGGCGTCGGGACACGCCGGGGCGGTGACGATCGACCAGAGAGCGGACCAGGCGGCGCGCCACTACGGCTTCCTGATGGCCCAGGTCGGCCTGCGCTGACCGCCGGGCGCGCCGCGCCGCAGCGGCGTATCATTCGGGCAAGTCGCGTCGTAGCACGGCTCCCGCGACCGCGAGGCGCCCCGCCGGGCGCCGGACGCGGCGGGCGCCTCGCCCGCGCGCGAGCCGGCGGGGAGGCCGCATGCGGAGCGGGAGGACGTCGATCGCAGCGGCCTGCGCCGTCGCGGCCGGGATGTCGATCCCGGCGCTGGCGCAGGAGGTCTGGGTCCTCGACGAGAAGAGCGGCGACATCGAGATCCTCGATGCCGCGTCGGAGCAGGTGATCGCGGCGATTCCGCTGCCGCCGGCGCCCGATGGTGCGGCTCCGCGCGGGCTCGCCTTCTCCACCCGGCCCGCGGCGCCCGGGGCCCACGCCTTCGTCACGCGGGGCGCCTTCGTCCTCGTCGTCGACGCGGTGGCCCGCGCCGTGGTGCGGGAGGTGGACGTGGGCGCGCTCCTCGGGCGGAGAGCGACCTTGAAGGGCTGTGCCGCCGCCCGCCCGCGCTGGCGCGCGTCCCCACCGCCCGACACCGGACGGTCGCCGCCGGGAGCGCGGTCCGCCGGCGCCGCGGGCGCGGCGGGCGCGCTTCCACCTGGCGACTCGCAGGTGAAAACGGCCTATCTGCACATCGCCGCCGACACGGTCGATCCCGCCACGGGCATCGTCGAGCCGTGGTTCGTCGTTCTCGACCAGGACGCGCTCGTCTCGGGCGGGCCGCTCTTCGAGACCCTGGTTTCGGCCGGGCCGCTGACCGGGGGGCCGAACCCGGATGCCACCGAGCGGGCGCTGGACGTCACGGTCCTTCCGACGGTCGCCGGCCCTCGCGTCGAGCGCGCCTGGTACACGGTGCAGGAGACACCGGCCCTCCAGGAACTGCCCGACCGGCTTCTCGCGGTGCCGGTCGCCGGCCTGGCGAAGACGGGGCCGACCTTCTCCGCCGGTACGCCGAGGGCCACCGAACTGTCCGCGAGAGGCTGGCCGTCGCGGAGCCGACCCGGCACGCCGTTCGGCCGGGAGCTGCCGGTCCTTCCCACTGGCCCGGAGGGACGTCTGGAGAACCTCGACACGGGTGGAGAGTGCGCCCCGGGGGGCGAGCTGGTCGCCGCGGCGGTCGCCGGTCCCGGGCCGGCTTCCTATCGGGTCTTCGCCGCCGACCGCAGCGGAGGGCGGGTGTTCGAGATCGACCCCGCCGACTGCTCGGCGACTCCCTATCCGACCGCGGCGGGACCGGTGGCGCTCGACCTGCTGGGACACGTGCTCTGGAGGAAGCTGTTCGTCGCCTGCCGCGACGACGACGCGGTGACGGTTCTCCGCGCGGACGGGACATCGGCGATCGTCTACCTGGACTCGGCACCCCCGGAGGGGACGTGCCAGCGCTGCCCCGTTGCGATCGCCGTGCAGGAGACGGCGGCGAGCGTGTGCGAGGCGGAAGACCTCCGCGTTCTACGTGGGGACCTGAAGAACGTGCTCGAGTGGACTCCTGGACCCGGGTGTCCGCCGGGCTCGACGTTCGACGTTTTCTGCGCCTGCGTCGATTCCGATCCCTCCTGCCCGTGCCGCACGGGGCCCCCGGGCTCCGCGGAGTCCCGCGCCGCGCAGCCGCTCCAGGGCGCCGCGCCCAACGACGGGAACGGGTGGATCCGGATCGGACACCAGGTGCAGTCGCCGTTCGTCCACCACGACGGCGGCTACCCGGGCTCGCTCCTCTACGACGTCGAGCCCTCCGGCGGCTGATCGCCGAGGCCCGCGAGCAGGTCGAGCACCTGGGACGCGGCGTCGGCGTGCGGACCGCCGCCGTCACGGCAGCGGACGAGAGCGGCGCGGCCCTCGGCGAGGTGCCCGGAGGCGAGTTCCGCCAGGCCGAGGTAGTAGTCGATCGACCCGGTCGGCATGCCGCGCGCCGCGCTCATCGAACGGGCGCGCGCGAGCGCGTCGCGCGCGCCGCGGGGATCGCCGGCAAGCAGCAGGCACACGCCCCGGTAGAAGGGCGCTTCCTCGAGGCCGGGCCGCCGGCGTTCCAGGCGGGCGAGCCGCGCCGCCGCCCGCCGGTAGCGCCCCGCCGCGTAGTCGGACGCGATCGCGGCCCAGGCGCCGTCGGCGGCCTCCTCGCCGCGGAGAACCGGAGACGGAAGCAGCGGCGGCGGCGCGAGGGCGATCGTCGCACCGCCCGGCAGCGCGAGCCGCGGGGGTGCGGGGACGGGCCGGAACCAGACGCCGATCGCGACGAGCAGCACGGCCGCTGCGGCGGCGACGGCGAGCCGCCTGCGGAGGCGGGGGTCCGCTCGGTCCGGCAGCCGCTCGCGGAGGGTCCGGGCGAGTCCCGCCGAGCTCGCTCGGTATTCGCGGCGCACCCGCTCGGGGGTCTCTTCGGCGGCCTGCCGCCAGCACTCCACGTCGGCGCGGAGGAGAGCGCACGGATCGCAACCGCCGTCCGCGTGCGCCTCGAAGGCGCGGCGGCGGGCGTCCGCCAGCCGGTCGGCCAGGAGCGCTTCGAGTTCGGCTTCGTCGAGGAAGCCGCAGCCGATCTCCGGGTCCGGTCGGTTCATCCCGTTCTCCTTCGCTTCGCGCACCTGCCGGCGCGCTCCTTCCGGTGAAGGCAGGCCCTCAGGTGTCGCTGCGCGGCGAGCAGCACCGCCCGGGCGCCGCTCGGATTCGTCAGGCCGAGCCGGCGCGTCACCTCGTCGAGGGTCTGCCCCTCGTAGTAGTGGGCGACGACGACCGCCCGCTCGATCTCCGGCAGGCGGGCGAGGCAGTCGCGCAGCCGACGGATGCGCTCGCTGCGCGCCGCGCGTTCGTCCGGCTCCAGGCCCGGGACCGGAACGCGCTCGGCCACCGCCTCGAGCGGTCGCGGCGCGCTCTCGTCGGTGTGGACCGACCAGCGCCGCCGCAGCTTCGCGAGCCGCCACCGGGCGAGCCGGAACAACCACGTCTCGAGCGAGCACTCGCCTCGGAAACTCCGCAGGCTGTCGAGAAGCGCGAGGTAGAGCTCCTGATTGAGCTCGGCCGCGATCTCCGGATCGCCCACGCGCGCCCGGAAGAAGGCGTAGGTGCGCTCGGCGTGCCGCTCGAGGATCTGCGCCATCGCGTCGCCCCGGGCGGGGCCGCTCCGCAACCGCTCGAGCAGTGCCCGGTCCTCGTCCATCGCTCGGCCGGCCCCGTCCATGGGGATCGCACCGCGACCCGCCGCATTTCACACGGGGCATCCCAAGGATACGAGGGCGGCACCCTGCCGGCGTCCCCGCCAGCTTCCGGTACCCGCGCCGACCACCACCGGGGCCGGGGCGCCCCCGCGATGGTGCGCTTCTCGGTCCAAGTTTTTGCGGGTCTCGATGTTGTAACCGGATCTGCCGCCGGACGCGGGAGTGGGCGAAAAAGCCGCGGATTCTCGTGAGGTCGGGCGCCGGTGCGCACCGGCGCGGAAGCACCCACCCGGGGCAGCGGCCGGAAGCTCGCCGCCGATCTCGCGATTGCCCCGCCCGCTGCGGCCCGGCGGGCAGCTCGCGCGCTCGGACCGCCAGCGGGAGTCGGGGTCCGCGGCTCCGGACGAGATCCACTCTCGAGTCCAACGCTCGTGAGGTGCGCCCGGAATGGTGCATCGGGAACCGGGAAGTTCCCACGCGGCCGACAGTTAGCCGCCGAGCCGGAGCCAGCGTCCGATCCTGCGGCACAACCCCCCTCTCTTCAACAGGTTCGCGGCGCAAATGCACCATTCCGGACGCACCTTACGAGTTTTGTCCGCGGGTCACTTTCCTGGGACCAGTTGGGGGGACGCGGCTCCGAACCGATCCCGGGCCGCCGGGGCGTATCCTCGTTTCGTTCCGCCCTGGACGGACGGCTCTCGCATGGCGTGGTCCGCGCTGGTGCCGGTCGGGCCGGAGCGCGTGACGCTCCGCGCGGTCCGGTGGATCGCGCTCGCAGCCCTGTTACTGGCCCCCGGCTGCGGGGGTTCGGACTCGCCGGCCCCCGCCGGCCGGTCGCAGGAAGGTGGCCTCGAGGCGTGCCGCGAAGGAGACGCCCCGTGGCGCGAGGCGGTCGCCCGAGCGGAAGCCGATCGCTCCCTCGGTGAGCTGGCGGAGCGCCTCGAGCGCGTGGCCCCTCGCTGCCCCGGGAGGTGGGAACCGGTCTGGGCCCGCGCCGAGTGCCTCCTGCGCGGCGGGAGCACCGGGGAGGCGGCGCCGCTCTACCGGAAGGCCTTGGATCTCGCGCGCCGCGCGGACGATCCGGTGGGGGTGGCGCGGGCGGCCGACGGCGTCGCCTGGACCGCCTACGCCCGGGGCGACATCGACGAGGGGGAGCGGTTCTATCGCGAAGCGATCGAGGCGGCGCGGCGCGCCGGGCGGCAGGACCTCGAGGCGTTCTCCCTCGCCAACCTGGCCGGCCTGCTGGTGGAGCGGGGCGACCTGGCCCGCGCGCGCGACGCTCTGGCATCCGCCGCCCCGATCCTGGAACGGCTCGGCCGGCCCGATGCCGCGAGGCGGCTCGCGTACAACCGGGCGTCGCTGCTCCTCGATCTCGGCGATGCGGAAGCGGCCCGGCAGGTGCTCGAGCGCCTCTATCAGGAAGGCCGCCGCGAAGGCGACGTGCAGACCGCCGCGTTCGCCGCGCTCGCCCTGGGCAACCTCCACCGCCAGCGCGGCGATGCCGCCGAGGCCCTCCAGTGGCTGTCCCGCGTCGGCTCGGCCGACCCGCAGGCCGCCGCCCTCGCGGCGCTGCAGCGCGGCCGGGTGAGGCTCGCCCGAGGAGAGCTGGAGGCGGCGCGGGAGGACTTCGCCCGCGCGCGGGAACTCGCGCAGCGGGGCGGGTACCCCGTCGTGGCCCTGTTCGCGGAGGTCTACGACGCCGCTCGGCTCGCGCGCGTTGGCGAGCCGGAACGCGCCGCAGCCGAACTCGACGCCCTCGCCCGGCGGGCCTCCCGGGAGCGGCTGTGGTGGCCCCACTGGGTGGCGCGCTGGCAGCAGGGGCGGGCCCTCATCGAAGCCGGCCGGGTCCGCGCCGCCGTGGCCGCGCTCCGCGAGGCGGTGGCGCGCCTCGAGGAGGCCGGGCGTGGGCTCGATCCTCTCGGGGAGGGACTGCGTTTCCTCCTCGAGCGGCACGAGCCCTACGCCGATCTCGCCTGGGCGCTGGCCGCCGGGCATGCGCCGGTCTCCGAGGTGCTTCGCGTGGTCGAAAGCGCGCACGCGCGCGCCCTCCGCCGCATCGCCGGGGCCGGCGACCCGCTCGCCGCCCCCGATCTTCCCGGCATCGAGCGCGCGCTTCGCCCGGGCGAGGCTCTGGCGACCTTCCTTTTGGGCCGCGAGCATTCGGTGGCGGTGGTGATCGCACCCGATTCGGCGCGAGCCGTTCTGCTCGCCGGCCGCCGGAGGCTCGATTCGCTCCTGCGCCGCTTCCGCGCCGCTCTGCGCGCTCCGCTCCTGAGCGTCGAGGCCCGGCTCGATCCGGAGAGGGCGCTCGCTCGCGCGCGCGAGGCGGGCGCACGGCTCCGCGCCCTGGTGTTCGATCCGCTCGAGCCCGCCTTCTCCGGAGCCCGACGCGTCTACCTCGTCCCCGATGGGCCGCTCGCGCTGCTCCCCTTCGCCGCCCTTCCCGACGAGGAGCGCGGGGACGGGAGCGCGTTTCTCGGGGACCGGCTCCTCTTCGCGAGACTCCCCCATGCCGGAGCCCCCGCGCGCATCGACGTGCGCGGGCCGGTGCTGCTGGCCGGGGCGCCGCTACCCGATCCGGGGGGCCGCTACGGCCCGCTCCCGCGGGCATCGTGGGAACTGGAAAGGCTCCGGGAAACCTGGGGGGACGAGGCCGAGATTCTCCGCGGCGCCGAGCTCGACCGGGCCCACTTCCTGGCACGGGATCTCGGCCGCTTCTCGCTCGTCCACCTGGCGACGCACGCCGAAGCGGGAACGCGCGATCCGCAGCGCTCGGCGCTGGTGCTCTCGCGCGGCGAGCGACTCGACCTCGAGGCGCTCGCGCAGCTCCGCCTCGCGGGTGCGCTCGTCGTCCTGTCGGCCTGCCGCACGGGGGAAGGGGAGCTCGTTCCGGGGGAGGGGATCTTCGGCCTGTCCTGGGCACTGCTCCGGGCCGGCGCGGCCGGTGTCGTGGCGTCGCTGTGGAGCGTCGAGGACGACTCGGCGGCCGAGCTGATGGCGTCGTTCCACCGCCGGCTCGCGGCTCGCGAAGACCCGGTCGCCGCGCTCGCCGGCGCGGCGCGCGAGGCCCACCGCCGCCGCCCGCACCCGGCCTACTGGGCCCCCTTCGTGATCACCCTCAGGGCCGCGACAGGACCGGGG
>RFHH01000142.1 GCA_003696075.1 Acidobacteriota bacterium | reverse complement strand
GGAGAGGCCTCGCGCCTCGCTCTCGCGATCGACGCCGCCGTCGCCGAAGGGAAGCCGGAACTCGCCGGCGTCGCCGGGACCGTCGCGGGCGACGATACGATCTTCGTCGCCACCCGCGACGAGCGCGGCGCGCGGCGTGCCCTCGCGCTGCTGGCCGCCCTGGCGCGCGGAGGGGGGACTCGCGGCGGCCGACGGTGACCGCGCCGCTTTTCGCCGGCGCGCCCGGCGGTGAGGCCGGGAATCGTCCCAGCGGGGGCTCGCCGCCGGAACCGTGCCGCGATGAAAGTCCTCCGGCGGGTGCGGGGACAAAGCCGCGCTCGCCGGCCCGGCCTCGGGGCGGCATCCCATCGGCGGGAAGAGACGATCGCCGGCTTCGGAGCGGGAACGACGGCGGCTCGGCCGCGGCGCGCCGTTCGGCGGCGCGAGCGGACGGGCGACGCTAGCGGCGCCGGCTCCGCCGCCACTCCGCCAGTCCCCAACGCCCGGCGGCCACCGCGGCGAGGAGCCCACCCCCGCCGACGACGATCGACGCGAGCGGGTCGCCACTCGACAGCGCCGTGGCCGTCGCGAGGCACGCGATGCCGAGCGGGGCCGCCCCGACGAGCGCGACGAGAGCGAGGTTCCGGCGCGAAGGCCGGCGTCTCCCGTACAAGGCTGATCCTCCTGCCGAGCTTCGGCCCGTCGATCGATTGGAATCTCTGTCGTCAAACCTACGAGCACGCGCGCCGAAAGCAACGCCGGCGCGCAGACCGCGCGGCGCTCATGGACGCTCGCGGCACTCCCCGGTCACAGGCGGAACAACGCGGCGGCCCAGGTGAAACCGGCGCCGAACGCCGCCGAGAGCACGAGGTCGCCGCGGGCGAGCCGCTCCTCTTCGAGCGCGTCGTTGATGGCCATCGGAATCGAGGCGGCCGAGACGTTCCCGTACTTGTGGATCGTCACATAGACCTTCTCGGTCGGGATCCGCGCCCGGTCCGCCGTGGCCTTCATGATGCGGATGTTCGCCTGGTGAGGCACGAACAGGTCGATGTCGTCCGGGCCGACCCCCGCGCGCTCCATCACCTCGCCGACGGCCCGCTGCATCGCCTTGACCGCGTGCTTGAAGACCTCGTTGCCGGCCATGTGGACGGTGTGCATCTTCTTGTCGACCGTCTCGTGGGTCGCGGGGTGCCGCGAGCCGCCCGCCGGCTCCCACAGCAGCTCGGCGAGAGCGCCGTCCGCTCCCCATGTGTGGGCGATCAGTCCGTCGCCCTCCTCGGCACCCGGGCCGAAGACCGCCGCGCCCGCCCCGTCACCGAACAGCACGCAGGTCGTCCGGTCCTCCCAGTTCATGAACCGCGACAGGAGCTCGGCGCCGACGACCAGGACGTACCGGCAGCGGCCCGACGCGATGAGCGAATCGGCGAGCGCGTACCCGTACAAGAACCCCGAGCAGGCCGCGGAGATGTCGAACACCGGAACGCGACGGAGCCCGATCTTGGGCTGGGCCCAGCAAGCGGTCGAGGGGAACGGGGTGTCCGGAGTGGCGGTCGCCACGATCAGAGCGTCGACCTGCTCCGCTCCGATGCCGGCACGCTCGAGAGCGGCTCGGGACGCCTCGCCCACCAGGTCGCTGGTGCACGTGCCTTCCGGAGCGATCCGCCGCTCGGAGATTCCCGTTCTCGTGACGATCCACTCGTCCGACGTGTCGACGATCTTCTCGAGGTCGTCGTTGGTCAGACGCCGCGGGGGAACGGCGGAACCGATCCCCAGGATCCGAGCACCCATCCTGCCTTCCTCTCCGTGCGGGCCGGCGCGCCCCGGCCGCGCGTCCTTCATCCTGTCGCGCCTGTGTCACGGTCTCGTCATGCCGCCCGGAGCCGGCCGGGGCTCCAGCGCGCCGCCGCACCGGCACCGCCGCAATTCACTGAGGGCCAAGAATTTGCCCGGGGCGGTCTCAGTAGAGCGTCACCGCGAGCCGCCGCTCGCGGAACTCGCGCTCCGCGGGTGCCCATCCGGAAGCGATGTCGCGGGGATCGGCGCCCGCTTCGAGAGCCTCCCTCAGGGAGGGCCCGCCGCCGAGCAGGTCGATCGCGGGGATGTCGGCGACGAATTCGTACGGCTCCATCCGCCAGGCGAACCGCTCAGGATCCTCCGCTCGGGCGGCGGCGAGAAGGGCGACACCGGTGAGGACCGGCCGGAACCGCTCGCGGTCCGTCACGTGGACGAACACGCCGCCGCAAACGCGGCCGGCGTGCTTGTGGAAGGAGGGGACGAACGCGATGGGACGGAACCGCACCCCGGGCAGGGCGAAGGACTCGAGGCGCTCCGCGAGCCGCCGGGGATCGAGCCAAGGCGCGCCGATCGTCTCGAACGGCCGCGTCGTGCCGCGACCCTCCGACAGGTTGGTTCCCTCGACGAGGCAGGAGCCCGGGTAGACCGTCGCGGTTTCGACGGAGGGCATGTTCGGCGAGGGGGGCACGAACGGGAGTCCCGTCCGGTCCCACCACATCTCGCGGCGCCACCCCTCCGCCGGGACCACCGTGAGATCGACGTCGATCCCGCGCTCCAAGACGGCGAACCGGCACAGCTCTCCCAGGGTGAGGCCGTGCCGCGGCGGAACCGGCAGCTCCCCCACGAAGCTGTGGTAGCCCTCCCGCACCGGCTCCCCCTCCACCAGCACGCCTCCGATCGGGTTCGGGCGATCGCAGACGATCACCGGCACGCCGCAGGATCCGGCCACGGGCAGCGAGCGCACGGCGCTCGCCGCGAACGTGTAGTAGCGCGCGCCGACGTCGACGAGGTCGACCACCAGGAGGTCGAGCCCGTCGAGCTGCTCGGGGCGGGGGGCCAGGGACGACTCGTCGGCGCCGTACAGGCTCACGACGGGGAGGCCGGTCACCGGATCGGTCCGCTCGTCGACCTCCACCATGTCCTGGAAGCCTCCGGTGACCCCGTGCTCGGGAGCGAAGAGCCGGACGACCTCGGCCCCGGCCTCCGCTCCGAGCACGGCGGCCGCCGGCCTGTACCCGCGGTCGATCGCCGCCGGGTGGGTGAGCAGCCCCACACGCCTGCCCCGGACCAGCGACGCCTGCTCGGAAGCGAGCACCTCGAGGCCAGGGCGCACGGCCGCGTGACTCACCTTTCCTCCTCCCGCCCGTATCCGAACCGAACGCCTTCCCAAGGATCGTCCCCCAGCGGCTCCGCCGGGACGGCCCGGCCCTCCAGCACGATCGACACCTCGCGCCCCCGCCGCTGCAGGCGCCAGTCCCCGCCCCCGGCGACCCGCAGCCGGCGCTCGGCCGCACCGGCGAAGCGCGCGGCTGCGGAGCCGCTGCGCCAGCGCGTGCGCCAGACGATCTCCTCCGGGCCGGCGAAATCGAGCCGGTCCCACTCCCAGCCCGCCGCCAGGCGCTCCGCCTCTTCCCCGGGGGCGACGGGCGCCAGCCAGGCGCGCAGGCCGAGCTCCCCCGCCGACAGGGCGTTCGGCGGAGGCCCACCCGGCGGCGCATCGTCCGGGTGGAGGACGCGCGCCGCCGTCGCGGGCGGCCGGCCGAGGTACCGGGCCACCGCAGCCGGCCCCCCGGCCTCGAAGCGGTCCCGCAGCCGCTCGAACGCGGCCCGGGTCAGGCCGTCCAGCGCGCGGAGAAGGACGGGGGCGCGACCGAACTCCGGACCCAGGCAGCGACGCGTCTCCCCGCCCTCCCGGTGGCAGGCGAGCGCCGCGGCACCGTCGAGCACGGCCGAGCGCGCCCACCGGCTGTCCGGCTCCGCGCCAGCCGGCTCCGGAACGGCCCTCGCCGCCAGCGCCCGGGCCACCGCGCGGACGACGACCGGCCAGGCCTCCGGCGAAGAGGCCGGCGCGGGCGCGATCGCCACGGTGTCGCGGGCCGGGTGGTACCAGGCGGGAGGGATCCGGCGGAGTTCCGCGCGCAGCAGCTCCTCCAGGGAACCGCCGGGGAGCAAGCCGAGCCGCTCGAGCGCGCGGCTCACCGGACCGCCGGCCGGTCCGGACAGAACGCTCGCCCGCTCGGCCGCGACGATGCGGGCCAGACGGGACAGCGCGACTCGCTCGAACCGGAGCGGGCGATCCTGCCGCAAGCCCAGAACGGCGCGCGCCGCCGCGGCCGCCCGGGCCACCTGCTCGCGGGCGGCCACCCCGCCCGCCGCTCCACCGGCGGCGGCACCCGTCGCGGCGGCCAGCGCGGCGAGCGCGGCGAGGCCGCGGCGCGCCCGCCCCCTGGCGCGCGCTCTCACCACGAGGCGGAGCGGCCCGTCTCCGGGCGCTTTCCTCCGAGCCAGGGATCGAGCGCCCGCCGGTGGCGGCGATAGGTGTCGGCGAGTCCCGGGGGCAGGACCCTGGCCGCGAGGTCCGTCACCACGATCGTGATCGGAACGAGGCGCGAGCGCCGGAGGGCCGGGGATCCGGGGGGAAGGAAGGCGGTGAGCGCCACCAGAAGCCCGGCGCACAGAAGGGCGCCACCCACGAGACCCACCACCGCGCCCGCCAGCCGGTCCAGCCAGCCCACCTCCGCCGCGGCGATGAGCCGGCGGGCGATCCAGGCGAGGGCGACGGTGGCGAACAGGCCGCCGGCGAGCACCAGCACGAAGGCGGCGACACGGGCCACCTCGGGCGTGGCGAACAGCCCGGAGAACCAGAGCGGGCCCCGGTCGGCGAGGCGCAGCGCGAGGGCGAGGCTGATCCCCAACCCCGCGAGGCCGACGGCGATGCGAACGAAGCCCCGCAGGACACCGCCGATGGTGACGGCCGCGAGGATGACACCGAAGGTGATGTCGACCGGGTTCAGCGACACGGCACCGAGAGGATAGCACCGCCGCAGCCCGTCACGCGCGGACCGCCCCCGTAACCGAACCGGGGACAGGAAGGCGCGATCGCCTCCCCGTCCCCGTCCGGGGCGCCTGGCCGTTTGGCGGCGAGGCGCCGGTTTTACATCCTGAGCGTGTAGGTGCTGCCCGGAGGTGTCGTGATGAACAGGAAGATCGGCTGGCCTTCCCGGACCATGTCCAGGCGCTCCGGCTCGGTGCGGAGCGTGACCTCCGGCTTCTGCTCGACGGTGATCTTGTCCGGCAGCCGCATCGGACAGCCCTCGGGCGCCTTGACCCGGTAGGTGCCGTAGGGCAGATCCGCCAGGCCGGCGACGGGAACGCCGTTGAGCTCCAGCTCGGGACGGCAACGCGCGTCCGGCGCAGCGAACGCGAACGAGAAGCGGTTCGGGTTGAGGATCACGGGATCCGGGACGCCGCCCTTCACGACGACGAACTCCCGCGGCGGGCGGTCGTCCCCCGGGACGGTGACCTGGTAGCGGCCCGGCGGCAGAACGACGCGGAAGGATTCGAGCCCCGCACCGGCCCGATCCTTGAACCGCCGCGCCGCCAGCTCGAACGCCGCCTGCGAGAAGGGATCGGTCGGCCCGCCGATCCGCTCGAGAACCATGCCGGCCCGCTGCGCCGGAGCGTATTCCTGGATCTCGAATCGGCTGACCACACCGGCCGACCAGAACTTCTGCAGGTCCTTCACGATCTCGCGCGGCGTGCCGAGTTCGAAAACGATCTCGCGCGCCCCCGCCAGAAGCCCGAGACGGCCACTCCGCTCCATCGTGACGTCCCACTGCACCGGGTTGAAGCCGAGCAGATCCACCACCTTCTCGTACTGCACGATCGACCGCTCGAGATCGACCCCGCGCGCGTGGAGGAGCGCTGCCTGCATATGGGCCTTGGCCACCACCTCCGATATCGCTTCGATCGTCTCCCGGTCGTCGTAGAAGAGCTTGTCCGTCGCCAGCCTCGCGTCGAGCTCCTCCACGTACCGCTCGACGTCGAACAGAGCCGAGCTGACCACCTCGGCGGTCGCACCCTCTCCCGAGAGCACTGCGTGGTACGAGGTGATCGCCCGGTACATCTCCCGGACGTGGTCGAGCTCGGCCTGCGCCTGCTCGCTGATCGCCGCCCAGGCGGGCGTCGCCAGCGACAGAAGGGCCGCGGCGGCTCCGATCGTTCTCCGCGTCATCGTCGTCAGCTCCCCTCGCCCTCCGCCTCGATCTGATCGGCCCTGGCCGAGAGGCCGAACTGGCGGAGGATGTTCACGTAGTTCTGCCGGAACGGCTGAAGCTCTTCGCCTTCGTACTTGCGCTTGGCCTTCTCGTAGGCGATCTCGGCGTTGGTGAGCGCGTTGATCTTGTCGCCGAAGTTGGCCTGCGCCCGGCTCAGGTCGAAGTAGGCGACCTCGTCGCCGTCCCATTCGAAGGAGGTGGCCTCCTTGGCCGCCTTGAGCGCCTCTTCGTAGCGACCCTGGTTGTAGTTGGCGTAGGAGATGACATGAAGGCTGGTGCCGTACTGGACCTGGATGTCGTGGTTCTCCGGATCGAGCCGGAAAGCCATCCTCCCGTACTCCACCGCCTGGAGCTTGTACTTGTGCTCGTCCAGCCGGCTCGCGTAGTCGGCCATCTGCCGGTAGATCTCGGCTCGGTGGCGGTAACCCTTCGTCGCCTCCGCCGCCTTACGGAACGTGTCCAGCACCTCGTCCGGGTCCGATTCCGGATCGGCCATCATGTCGAGACCCGTCTGCCACAGGACGCCGGCCCGCACGTTTCCGTCGTCGAACCCGACCACCTGGAAGAGCTGGTTGAAGCGGTCGTCGAACTTCGTTCCGAAGCCGAGCCTGCACGCCTCGCGGACGCGGACCAGGTAGACCTGCGGAACGGGCGAGTGCCTCGCCATCTCGAACGCGCGGTTGATGTAGAGCAGGACGAACTTGGCGAACGCCGTGTACTCGTCACCGTCCTTCGGCTTCCCCTGCAGTTCCTCGGCCCGGGAGATCAACGCTTTGTACAGGTACCAGTTGGCCTTGTTCTCGTAGTCGAGATTCCGGAACCCGTCCGCTTTCAGCTTCTCGTAGTAGGCCGAGCCCAGGATGTTGAACTTGAAGAACGGATCATCCTGCAGGATGTCGAGCGACGCGTGCATGGCGCCGAGCACGTCCCGCTCGAAGTCGTACTTGAACGTGTCGGGGGATTTCTTCCACAGCTCGAGGCGCGCATGGCCACCGATGAAGGAGACCAGCGCGAAATCGGCTCCGGCGTGGGGCAGTCCGGCCGCGTCCAACCGCTGCACGTAGGCGTCCGCGCGCTCGGCTGCCGCCTCCCAGTCCCGCGAGTTGTACGCGGCGACGGCCGCCTGCCGGATCGACTCGAGGTCCTTCACGACGTCCGTCTGCGCCGTGACGGCCGGTGCGGCCACGGCCATCGCCGCAGCGGACAGGAGCAACAGGCGACGAATCGAACTCATCACGATGCACCTCTGGCATAGCTGCGCAGAGCGTCCCGAGCCTGCTCTGCCTCCTCCACCTTGGACACGACGGGGCGCGCGCCCGAGCCGCGCGCCACGAACAGGGCGACGAGCCCGTCCTCGGTCGGGACCACCACGTGGACGATGCCGTCGCGGTAGCGAATCACGAGGCGGTCGCCATCGCGGGTCACCGACATCACCTCTCCATGACCTTTCCAGTCACCGCGGCCCCGCACCTCGCGCAGCAGATCGCTGATCTGCGGGAGCAGGAGGTTCCAGCGCGCGGCCTCGGTCGACCGCTGGCCGAGATCGTTCACCGAGACGAGCGGCAGGCCGTACCGGCGGGCGAGTGCCGCCCGCACCGCCTCGAGACGCGCGGAGGCGGCCGCGCGGGTCCTCCGCCCCGGCGAACCGACGGGGGCGTCCACGGGGGCCGCCGAGTACCGCAGCCCCGGATCGCCGCCGCGCTCGACCGCGAGCCGGGGCGCGGCGCCCGGCGCCTCGGAGGGCCGCGGGGCGGGCACGGCCACCTCCGGCGCGGCTCCGGGATCGGCGTCGTACACCACGTGGGTGCCGGTGACGGCCCCGGAGACCGCGACGGGCGCCGCCTTTTCCGGCCTGGCGGTGTTTCCCCGCGGGACCTCGACATCGGGCGCCTCCAGCGTCCGGCGCACGGCCGTTCCCGTCCGAAGCTGCTGGGAAACGGGCTGGAGCGCCGGCGCCCGCGCTTTCCGCGCCGAGGGCCGCGGCGTCGCGACCTCCACGTCCGGAGCCTCGAGATCCACGAACGTCTCCCGCGTGGGGGCGGCCAGCGCGGCGACCTTGGCCGCCGGCGTCCTGGGCACCGCCTTCGGTACGGCCACGTCGACGGGCGTCTGCACGGCTCGCAGCTCGGAGTGCGGCGAGTCCGCCGCGACCTCGACCTTCACGCGGGGCTCGCGCTCCGGCTCCGGGCGCGGGACGTCGATTTCGGGGACCTCCACCCGCCGGCGCACCTGCAGCGTCTCCGCCTCCGCCCGCAGCTCCACCGCGCGGGCGTCCGGCGGCCGATCGGGGAGCTCGATCTCCGGCTGCGGCAGCAAGGGCTCGAGCTTCTGTTCCTGCGGCTCGGGCGGGGGCGGTT